>JAENXP010000203.1 GCA_016649475.1 Burkholderiales bacterium
GCGCAGCGTCTTGACGTCGAACACGTGCATGTTGCGCATATGCGCCTTGAGGCGCTCGGGCGTCTGGCCGGTGTAGCCGATGGTCCAGGTGCCGCTGTTGACCTCGCGCAGCGTGTCCTCCATCTCGGGCTCGTCCATCCCGCCCTTGCCCTTGACCAGCTTGATGTTCTGCTTGCCGTCCTTTTTTCCGACCAACTGGTCGGCAAAGCCGAGCTTCTGCGCCAACTGGTACATGATCATGTGGTCGGTGCGCGAATCGAACAAGGGCTCGATCACGCGTTCGCGCCACTGGAGCGAGCGGTTCGATGCGGTGACGCTGCCAGAGGTCTCGAACTGCGTCGCTGCCGGCAGAAGGTAAGCGCCATCCTTGCGCACCATCGCAAACATCGACGCGCTCGCCGAGGGATACGGATCGATGACGACCATCAGATCGAGCTTCTTCATGGCCTCGAGCTGCTCCGGACCACGTGATTGCGAATTCGGCGCGTGCCCCCAGAAAACGACAGCGCGCAGATTCGGATCCTGGTCGATATTTTCGTTTTTCTCCGTCACGGCGTCCGCCCAGCGCGAAACGGTGAAGCCGAATTTGCCCATCATCGCCGCGCTGGCAAAACGTTTGTTCAGCCAGTCAAGATCGACGTTCCAGACGCGGGACCAGTGTTTCCACGCCCCTGGGGCAAGTCCGTAGTAGCCGGGAAGTGACTGCGCATTCGGGCCTATATCGGTTGCGCCCTGCACGTTGTCGTGGCCGCGGTAGATATTGCAGCCGCCGCCGGTAATGCCGGCATTGCCTAGCGCGAGCATCAGGACCGCACTCGCGCGTGTAATCGCATTGCCGTTGGTGTGCTGTGTCTGTCCCATCGCCCAGATGATGAATCCGGGACGATTGTCCGACAGCATTTTCGCGGTTTCATACATGTCCTTCTCGGACACTCCGGTCACTTCCTCGACGGCGGCCGGCGAATACTTGGCCATCACCTCTTCTTTCACCTTGTCCATGCCGTAGACGCGGTCGTGGATGTATTTCTTGTCTTCCCAGCCGTTCTTGAAGATGTGATAGAGCAGACCGAACTGGAACGCAACGTCGGAACCCGAGCGGATGCGGACGAATTTGTCGGCATGCGCCGCCGTGCGCGTAAAGCGCGGGTCGGCAACGATGATCTTGGCGCCGTTTTCCTTGGCGTGCAGAGTGTGCAGCATCGAGACCGGGTGCGCCTCGGCCGCGTTCGATCCGAGGAAGAACAGGCACTTGGAATTCTGCTCGTCATTGTACGAGTTCGTCATCGCGCCGTAGCCCCAGGTGTTCGCGATGCCGGCGACCGTGGTCGAGTGGCAGATGCGCGCCTGGTGATCAATATTGTTCGAGCCCCAAAGCCCGATCCACTTGCGCAGCAGGTAGGACTGCTCGTTGTTGTGCTTGGAGGAACCGAGGATGAACATCGCATCGGGGCCGCTTTCCTTTCTGATCGCGAGCAGTTTGTCGCCGATCTCCTGGTAAGCCTGGTCCCACGACACCTTTTTCCACTTGCCGCCTTCGAGCTTCATCGGAGACTTCAGGCGATGGGAGTTCTCGGTCATGCCATGCTCGCGCACCGCTGCGCCCTTGGCGCAATGGCCGCCCAGATTGAGCGGCGAATCGAACACCGGTTCCTGCCGCACCCACACGCCGTTCTGCACCACCGCGTCGATCGCGCAGCCAACGGAACAGTGCGTACACACGGTGCGCTTCACTTCGACCTTGCTGCCTTCCAGTTTGGTCTCGCCGGCAGCCTGTGCGCTGCCTATCATGTTGAACGGCAGCTGGCTCGCGAACGCGCCCGCGCCTGCAGTCACGCCCGAGCGTTTTAGAAAGGTGCGGCGGTCGATAGTCTTGGCCAGCATGCCAGCCAAACCTCGGGACAGGCGGCTTTGCGCCGAGGGCGCGCTAGTGGATTTTCGTGTGAGTAACATGGCGCCTCCTCAGACTTTCGCGGTTCTGTAATAGTTGCGGACGTGCTCGGAGGCTTGGTAACCCCTGGTTTTCTTCTTGTCATCGCCACCCACGACAGGCTGCGACTGCGCCTGCGGCACGGTCTTCGCCGCTATCGCGGCGGCGCTTGCCGCGCCGCCTGCGCCGACCGCAAGCAGGAAATTTCTACGGCTCAGTTTGGTCTGGCCATGGCTCATGTTCGCCTCCTCACAAATGACCGTCAATGACGGTCAGATCATTTCGAAAGAACCCGCTTCTACGTCGAGAAATGCCTTGGTGAAAGCTGCCACTTGCTTGTAAAAATTTGTATTGGGCGAAGCCATCACGGCGGCATAGATTTCAGGATACCAAGTATTAAGATACCCTATAAAGAACTTTTTTTGTTCTTGCACTGCAACATCACCCGAGCCCGTGGCGATCAAATGGCGCATAACTTCACAAAGTCCGGAGAAATGATCTTCGTACTCTCCCACTGAGCGGTTCTTCGCCAGTCCCATCGCGCTCAATTCATCGCGCAGGCGCACCAGTACTCGTTCTTGTATATTTTCGGCAAGGTAGTGCGAAGCATAGAGAGTAATTTCGGCCTTGCCCGTACCGGCGAACACTCTGTCGTATTCCTCCCGTGCCGCCTCGACATCCATCGCCGCTGCGGCCGAGCTCAGCGCGCTCCAGGCCGCAGCCAGAGGCGCGTCCCCGCCCGCGATTTCATCGGCGCCGGCAATGGCGGCGAGCAATCCGGCGTCCGGCCCGGAATAGAACAAGCGCGCGATCAGCGCATAGAAATCGGCGCGCGCCTGGTCCTCCTCGACCATGGGCTGCGCGGATTCCATTTCAGGAGACTGCGCGTTCACGATCGGATACCGAATATGGTTTGCTCGTTCTTGTTTTCCATCATGTCGACGACGCGGCAATCGCCGCACATCTGCAGCCGCTTCATGCCTTCGCCGGCAAACATGGGATGCGACCCCAGTTTGCCCACCATATTGTCCACCATCTGCTTGTTGCCGAATGGCTTGCCACAACTCACACAATTGAACGGCACCGCCTCGTGCAGCACCTGTTCCGTCTTGGCTTGAGCGCTGAGCAGCAGCCGTGGCGCCAGGGATATCGCATTCTCAGGACAGGTGTTGGCGCACAGGCCGCATTGCACGCAATTGCGCTCGATGAATTTGAGCAGGGGCTGCTCGCGGCCGTCGACCAGGGCCGAGGCAGGACATGCGCCTACACAAGCCATGCACAGCGTGCAGGTGGCGCGGTTGACCTTGACCTGGCCCCAGGGCGCGCCCGCTTCCAGCGCGATCTCCGCCTGCGGAGCCGGCGCGTGGCGCGCCAGGTGCTCGATCGCAAATTCCAGGGTGGTGCGTTTTTCCTGGCCAAGATTGAAAACTGCCGCGTCGGCCACGGTGCGCGCCGGCCGCAGCGCCCAGACCTCGCGCTCGAGCAAGGCCGCGTCTTCGGTGACGTTCAGCTTGAAGTGCGTGCCGGCATAGCCCAGCGCGCTGACTATGGTCTGGGCATGACGCATCTGCTGTTCCATTGCCGGGCCGTATTCGTCTGCTTCCTGCTGGTTCGCCAGCAGCACTACCTGACTGGCACCGTAGCTGAGCGCGCCGAGCAGCGTATCCATGCCGAGCGCGGCAACGCTGTGGACCTCCAGCGGAATCACCCGCGCCGGCAGGCCGCCGCTTTTCCCCGGCTGCGCGCGGCGGCCGAGTTTGGCGATCAAATCGCGGCTGACGCCGGCATTGTGAAACAGGATGCACGCGTCTTTTCCGCCCGCGCCGCGATAAGTGGCGAGCATGGTCTTGAGCCGCCGGCCCAGTTCGGGCACGCGCGGATAGACATGGGTCATCGCGCCCGAGGGGCACACGGTGGCACAGCCGCCGCAGCCCATGCACAGGTGTGGCTCTACTTTAATGCCGTCGCCATCGGCCGCAATTGCGCCGGTGGAGCAGGTGTCGATGCAGTTGCTGCAGCCGGCTTTGGCCGAACGGCTATGCGCGCAGATCCTGGCGTTGTAGGCGAAATACTTCGGCTTCTCGAACTCCCCCACCATTTGCGCCAGCTGCCCTGCGGCGAGAGCCTGTTCCATCGGATCGCGCCCCGGGGCGAGATAGCCTTGCGGCGGCTGCGCCAGCTTGATGCTGGGTTCGTCGCTGAGATCGAGCACCAGATCGAAGCGTTCACTGCGCGCGCGCTCGATGCGCTCGAAATCGATGGCACCGATGTCGCCGCAGGCCTTGACGCAGGCGCGATGCGACTTGCACTTGGCTGCATCGATCTGATAGCTGAAATCGATGGCCTGTTCCGGGCAGGCGCGGATGCAGTCGTTGCAGCGCGTGCAGGCTTCCAGGTCGATCGGATTTGCCTGCTCCCATGCCACCTCGAACGCGCCCAGGTAGCCGCTGATCGACTTGATCTGTCCCGACCATACGGGATAGCTGCGCACCGCAGGGAGCTCGCCGCCCGAGCTGCTGGTAATGAGCACGCTCACCTCGAGCTGGTCCTTGAGCCGTTCGGCCCATTGCACCGAGGCTTGCGCCGGACCGACGATAAGCAGCTGCCCGTCCGAGCGGTAGCCGATGCTAGCCACCGGTTCGGGTTCGGGCAAGCCCGCCAGGGCCAGCAGCGCCGCAATCTTCGGTGTGGCCAGTTTTCCCTCAGCCGACCACCCCGCTGTTTCGCGAATGTTGACGAAGCGCAGCAGCGACTTCGAGCCTGCTGCCTGGGCAAGCTCGGAAAATAGCGGCGCTTCCTGCGTGCATGCGACCAACACGTCCGTATCGTTCAACACGGCCTCGAACGCACCCGTCTCCCTGCGGCACAATTGACTGTGAATTTCGAGAGGCTTGCCCGCGTCAAGCGCCTTGGCAAGCAGCTTCGCATCAAGCTCGATCGTCTTGTTGCAGCTGCACAGCTTGAGCGTCTTCCCATCCAAGGACATGTTTCAGCTGCTCCTTTGCTCTGTTTCGTCGGCGCCCTTCTGGACGGCGCCGTCGTCCTCCGGTGACCAGGTGTCCGCGAGCGCTTGCGCTTCCTCTGCAGTCTCTGTGGTCTCTGCGGTCTCTGCTGTCTCTGCAGTCTGCTCGATGTGCTCCCCGGCGACCTGCGTTTCCGGCGTTTCGCTTTCTTCCGGTTCCGGGCCCCGCAAGGTACGCCGCGCATGCTGCAACTTATCGACCATGGCCGCCGGCAGGTCTTCGAGCGCCGCATAGTCCTCGGCATAGTCGTCCAGACCATCGGTGATATTGAACCGCGGGTCGGTGAATAATTTCTTCAACGCGATCCGCCGCACGACTTGATCCACCCTGCTGTCCATGAAACCCCTGAAATCGGACTCGAAGCTGAGCGTGTCGACCGGCGGCAACTCCGGCAACGGCCTGGCATCCGCCGGCTTTGGCGCTTCCTGCTGCGGCTGTTCACGCGCCTCCTGCTTGCGCCGCGACCAGCGCGATACGAAGGGTTCCTTCTGTTCTTTCTCCTGGGTCGACATTTCCTGAATTCCGCAATCTAAGAGTTCATTTCAAAATGAGGGGATACGCCCCGAAGGTCTCGATCCCCCTTCCTCGGTCCCGCTTCCTCGGTCCCGCTCGACGGGAGACGGGAGAGGGGAAAGTCCCCTCGGGGGACCTCCCC
>JAENXP010000143.1 GCA_016649475.1 Burkholderiales bacterium
AAGAACCTATGCCCACGAGGGCAATCCGTCGCTTTAGCAAGCCGCTGCAAAATGAGTTTTGCAACAGGCCAATATCGGAGGAGCGTGAGGGGAGGTCCCCCGAGGGGACTTTCCCCGCAAGTGGGATCGAGACCTTCGGCGCGTATCCCATCAATTTGAAACTAACCCTGAGCCGGCCAGACGGCAGGGGGTTATGAACGCACGGTGACAGGAGGTCTTCATGAAGAGTCAGCGCGTGGGGGTGCAGCCGGTCAGTCGCGATCAGTTGTTCCAGGAGCAGGTTCACGACAGTTACAAGGCCGGGCGCAAGCTGCCCGGCCCGACGCGTTGTCCCGATTGCGGCGCAGTGTTTCAAAAGGGCCGCTGGAGCTGGGGTAGCGCACCGGAGGCAGCGCACGAGGAGCGGTGTCCTGCGTGCCATCGCATCCACGACAAATTCCCTGCCGGCTTCGTAGCGCTCCAAGGCGCGTTCCTCGCGCAGCATCGCGACGAGATTCTGCATCTGATCAGAAACCACGAGGCGAAGGAAAAAGCGGAACGTCCGCTGCAGCGGATCATCGCGATCGTCGAGGGCGCCGACGGTATGATGGTTACGACCACTGACATCCATCTGGCGCGCGATCTCGCGCAGGCGTTGCAGCGCGCCTACAAGGGCGAGCTCGAGCTGCATTACAACAAGGAAGAAAACCTGCTGCGCGCGACCTGGAGCCGGTGAGGTTCGGGCGCGGGCCGGACCGGCGTGCGGCGTTTTCGCCGCGCGCAGCGTAGCCGGCGCGGTGTCCCGTCCGCCCGGACCAGACCGCGCAGTGCACGCATTCCGACCGGCTGTTCTTTGGCCGCTGTTGTGGCAATCCTTCGCGCTTTGCCTTAGGATGGGCGCAGCTTTTCATTTGCGCCCGGAGACCCCATGCCCCCCGTGATTACCTGCGTCGAAGACTTGCGCATTCTGGCGAAAAAACGCGTGCCGCGCATGTTCTACGACTACGCCGACTCCGGTTCCTGGACCGAGGGCACCTATCGCGCCAACGAAAGCGACTTTGCCGCGCTCAAGCTGCGTCAGCGTGTGGCGGTCAATATGGAACATCGCAGCTTGAAAACCACCATGGCCGGTCAGGAGGTGGCGATGCCGGTGGCGCTTGCGCCTGTGGGCCTGGTGGGCATGCAGCACGCCGACGGGGAAATACTCGCCGCGCGCGCCGCGGAAAAATTCGGTGTCCCGTTCACGCTCTCGACCATGAGCATCTGCTCGATCGAGGACGTGGCCGAGAACGTCAGCAAGCCCTTCTGGTTTCAACTCTACGTGATGCGCGACCGCGAATTCATCAAGCGTCTGATCGACCGCGCCAAGGCGGCCGGCTGTTCCGCGCTGGTGCTCACCCTGGACCTGCAGATCATGGGGCAGCGGCACAAGGACATCATCAATGGCCTGTCAGCCCCACCCAAGATTACTTTGCGCAATATGCTGAACATGAGCACCAAGCCGCGCTGGGGGCTGGGCATGTTGGCCACCAATCGGCGCACCTTCCGCAATGTCGTTGGCCATGCCGAAACCGCAGCCGACCTGAGTTCTCTTTCGGCCTGGAGCGCGAGCCAACTCGATCCCACACTGAACTGGGACGATGTGCAGTGGATCAAGGAGCGCTGGGGCGGCAAGCTGATCCTCAAGGGGATCATGGATGCCGAAGATGCCGAAATCGCCGTGCGCTCCGGCGCCGATGCGCTTATCGTTTCCAATCACGGCGGGCGCCAGCTCGACGGCGCGCCGTCTTCGATAGCCGCCCTGGGGCCCATAGCGCAGGCCGTCGGCGACAAGATCGAGGTGCTGATGGACGGCGGTATCCGCTCCGGCCAGGACGTGATCAAGGCGCTTGCACTGGGCGCCAAGGGCGTGTTCATCGGCCGCGCCTTCGTCTATGGGGTAGGCGCGATGGGCGAGGCAGGCGTGACTGCCTGCCTGGAGATCATCAGGAAGGAGCTCGACGTCACCATGGCGTTCTGCGGTTTGTGCGACGTGAAGCAGGTGAACCGCGCGATCCTGGTACCGGGGACCTGAGCTACCCGGCCTATAAAGTGCGTCTCGGGGCGTGTTTCGAATTGAGCCGACGGGTACCCTCCTGCTTTTCTGGATCCCCCGGCTGAAAACGGCTGCTTCAGCGGATCCGGCGGAATTGGGGCCGCACGCCGCATGCGCCGTACAGAATCGGGCGCCGTACTTTATAATCCCAGGCACATGCGCATCCTACTCAGCAACGATGACGGCTATTTTTCCCCCGGAATCGCCCGTCTCGCAGAAGTCCTCGCCGGCGTCGCCGAAATCACCGTGGTGGCGCCTGAGCGCGACCGTAGCGGCGCGTCCAATTCGCTCACCCTGGACCGGCCGCTCTCGGTCAAGCAGGCAGCCAACGGTTTCATGTTCGTCAATGGCACGCCGACCGACTGTGTGCACCTGGCCGTGACCGGCCTGCTGGATCGTTTGCCGGACATGGTGGTCTCAGGCATCAATCTGGGCGCCAACATGGGCGATGACACCATATACTCGGGCACGGTCGCCGCGGCCACCGAGGGTTACCTGCTCGGCATCCCCGCGCTCGCGGTATCGCTGGCGAGCAAGACAGGACGGCATTTCGATACCGCCGCGCGGGTGACGCTGGAGATGGTCGAGCGCCTGCGCCGCGTGCCGATGTCCGGTCCGGTGCTGCTGAACCTGAATGTTCCCGATGTGGCCTACGACAAGCTGTGCGGGTTCGAGATAACGCGACTGGGAAAGCGCCACAAGGCCGAACCGGTGATCAAGGAAGTCAATCCGCGCCAGGAGACGGTATATTGGGTCGGTCCCGCCGGCGGCGCGCAGGATGCCGGAGAAGGCACCGATTTCTACGCCGTCGCAGCGCGGCGCGTGTCGGTGACGCCATTGCAGATCGATCTTACGCACGTGAACCAGATCCCGCTGCTGCGCGATTGGCTGAAGCAGTGAACCGCCGCCTCAATCACCCGTTGCCGCAGGGCATAGGCATGACCTCGCAGCGCACCCGTGCGCGCATGGTCGAGCGGCTGCGCAAGGACGGGATCAAGGACGAAACCGTACTCGCGGCCATGGGCGCCGTGCCGCGCCACTTGTTCGTGGAGGAGGCGCTGGCAAGCCGCGCTTATGACGACGACTCGCTGCCCATCGGTTTCTCGCAGACTATTTCGCAGCCCTATGTCGTCGCCCGGATGACCGAGGCGCTGCGCGCCGGGCGCGAACTGGGAAAAGTGCTCGAGATCGGCACCGGCTGCGGCTACCAGGCGGCGGTGCTGGCGCAGCTGGCGGCAGAAGTGTATTCGATCGAACGCATTGCGCCGCTGCTGGCGAAGGCGCGCGCCAATCTGCGCGGACTGCGCCTGGCCAATCTGCGCCTGAAGCACGCCGACGGCAATCTTGGCTTGCCCGAGGTCGCTCCCTTCGATTCCATTATTCTCGCCGCCGCGGCGCGCCAGCTGCCGCAGGCGCTGTTGCAGCAGCTGGCGCCGGGCGGGAGAATGATATTGCCGTTCGGCACGTCAGAACAGGTATTGCGGCTGGTGGAGCGCACACGTTCGGGCTACAACGAAACGACGCTGGACGCCGTGCGTTTTGTGCCCATGCTCATGGGGGTGGAATGAAGCGGGTAGTGGCTTGGTTTTGTTGCGCCGTGCTGGCGGCATTGACGCTCGCGGGTTGCGGCAGCAGCCCGGTGCAGGCGCCGGTGCTCGATCGCGCACCGGCCAGGGCGGCCAAGCCGGCGCCGGCGCGGCCTGAAGCGCGCCCCGACTTCTATACCGTGCGCCGCGGCGACACGATGTACAGCATCGCGCTCGACCATGGACTCGATTACAAGGAACTCGCCGCCTGGAATAACGTGGATGACATGTACCGGATACGTCCCGGCCAGCAGCTGCGGATCAAACCGCCGCCGGGCGCGCGCGAAGCGCCGGTTACGGTGCGGCCGATAGTCACCCCGGGGCAGATCGAGACGCGCCCCCTCGGCACTCAGCCGGTACCGCGCGCGGAATCGGCAGGTGGTCCACCGGCCGCGCCTGAAGCGGTCAAATCGGAACCGCTGGCGCGCAAGCTGCCGTATTCGCCGGAGAATGTCGCGCTGCTGCAACGCGGCGAAGCGCAGCGGATTCCGACACCTCCGGCTGCGCCGGCGGCCGCGCTCCCGCCGCCACCGGTGGTCGTGCCGCCTGCGCCGGGCGCAGCACCCGCAACTACGCAAAAGCCTGCCGACACACCCGATGCCGCTGTGGACGATGAGGACAAGGTCGACTGGGGCTGGCCGGTCCAGGGCAAGATCGTCGCCGGTTTTTCCGAGGCAAGCAACAAAGGTTTGGATATTGCCGGCAAGCTGGGCGATCCGGTGATCGCATCGGCGCCGGGCCGGGTAGTCTATAGCGGCAGCGGCTTGCGCGGCTATGGCAAGCTCGTCATCATCAAGCACAACAAGACCTACCTGTCGGCCTATGCCCACAACAAGGAGATCCTGGTAAAAGAGGGGCAGAGCGTGGTCAAAGGGCAGAAGATCGCCGAGGTCGGCAGTACCGACAGCGATACGCCCAAGCTGCATTTCGAGATTCGCAAGCTCGGCAAACCGGTCGACCCCGCCAAGTATCTGCCGCCGTCGTGAGTCACAAATCCTCTTCCCCGGACGAGGAAAACGAAGGCGAGGCAGCGGCCGACGCCGATGCCGAATCCCCGGCCGTGACGCTGCCCGAACCGGCCGAGCCGGAAACCGAATTCCTGTCCGACGTCACCCAGATTTACCTGCACGAAATCGGGCTCAATCCGCTGTTCTCGCCCGAGGAGGAGCTGCATTACGCGCGTCGCGCCGCCAAGGGCGACTTCGCGGCGCGGCAGAAAATGATCGAGCGCAACCTGCGCCTGGTGGTGAACATCGCCAAGCATTACGTCAACCGCAGCGTGCCGCTGCTGGACCTCGTCGAGGAGGGCAATCTGGGGTTGATGCATGCGCTGGACAAATATGACCCGGAACGCGGCTTCCGCTTCTCCACCTACGCCACCTGGTGGATACGCCAGAACATCGAGCGCGCCATCATGAACCAGTCGCGCACGATACGGCTGCCGGTGCATGTGATCAAGGAACTCAATCTGGTGCTCCGGGCCAAGCGCCATCTCGAGGCGCATGGGGAACGCGAAGCGAGCACCGACGACATCGCGCACCTGCTGGGCAAGCCGGCGGAGGAGGTGCGCAGCGTGCTCAGCCACAACGAGCATATGGCTTCGCTCGATGCGCCGCTGGATATCGATCCGATGCTGTCGATCGGCGAATCCATTTCGGACGAGCAGAGCGTCAATCCCGAGGCTGGAATGCACAGCCAGGAGATCGAAGCGCTGGTGAAGCAATGGCTGGAACAGCTGAACGACAAACAGCGCATCGTGATCGAGCGCCGCTTCGGCCTGAACAACCAGGAAGTCCGCACGCTGGAGGATCTGGCGGGGCACCTGGGGTTGACGCGGGAGCGCGTGCGGCAAATTCAGCTCGAAGCGCTGGGGCAGCTGCGCCGCATTCTGGGCCGGCGCGGCCTGTCCAGGGACGTACTGCTTTAGCGCGCTCGCTCGCGCGGGGCTGCGGCGCCGTCATCAAGCAGGCCCGGCTCAGTATTGAACCGCGCGCTGACATCGTGATCGTTGCGGCGAAAATCCATTCCCGTCTCCGCGTCCCGTCAGGTCTTGAGAGAGAACGGAGTGAAATCGGTGCTGCGGTCGTAGTAGTCCTCGTGCTCCGCCCGTTTGAGCGCATTGACCACCTTGTACGTGACCGGAGTGAAAACGACTTCGACGCCGACCTTGATCGCGAACTGGGACATCATCACCAGCGGCAGCTTGTCGTCGGGGATGATGCCGCTGCCGTAGAAGGCTAGCGGATAAAACAGCGCCGAATCCACCGCCTCTCCAAAAACGGTGGAGCCTATGGTGCGGGTCCACAACCATTTGCCGGCGGTGATGATTTTCATCTTTGCCAGCACGTAGGAGTTGACGAACTCGCCGCAAAAGTAGGCGCACATCGAGGCCAGGACGATGCGCCAGGTCGAACCGAAGGCGATCTCGTAGGCGGGCTGATTTTCCCAGAACGGCGCCGGCGGCAGGGCCACCACCACCGCGGCCATGAACGAGGCAAAGCCTAAACCGGCGAAACCGGCCCAGATCACTTTGCGCGCGCGGGCGTAGCCGTAGACTTCAGTGAGAATGTCGCCGAAGACATAGGATATGGGGAAGAACAGCACGCCGGCGCCGAAGGTGACTGCACCGAAATAAGGAAGTGAAAACTGCGCGATTTTTGCCGGGCCGATCAGATTGGAGCAGACTAGTACGACGACGAAGGCGACCATCACCAATTCGTAGTAGCGGTACTGTCGCACCTGCGGGACGGATGGTTTCATG
>JAENXP010000509.1 GCA_016649475.1 Burkholderiales bacterium
ATCAGACCGTCACCAACATTCGGTCATAGCTCGGTAGCTAAGCGAAGGTCTCGGTTATGCCATGAGTTGCCGCCGATACGATCTCGTGCAAGGGCAGGAATGCGGGACAAACCTGCCGTTGGTGCAAAATTTCAGAGGTCCGGTTCGGCCTCGATTGCTGCCGTTGGGGCTATTTCTCGAATGTGCCAGAAACCGGCATTCCGCTCTAACGGAACTCAGATATCTGGGCCGAGCGCTATGACGGAGCTCTCACCGACATCTTTGCGCTGCAGGACAAGGTGACGAGCGAAATCATCGCGCAACTCCAGATTACCCTCACTCCTGTAGCGCGTCAACCATCTTGTCCGGTAGCGACAACCACCTTGGCCGGTATTGAGACGGCCGGGGTTGGCGTAAGCTTCGGTGTTTTTGCTTAGCTGCCTCCTTCGTTTTGGTTGTCGTTGTTGGTTGTCGCTGGTGCTTCGGCCTGAGCCTTCTTGTTGGAGGCAGCGACGCGTTGTCGGAAGCTTTCGGCGTTCATTTCGAGGATGGTCGCATGGTGGACCAGCCGATCGATGGCGGCGACGGTCATGGCCTTGTCCGGGAAGATCTGATCCCAGCCGCTGAAGGGTTGGTTGGCGGCAATGGCAATGCTGCGGTATTCGTAGCGCCGGGCGATCAGTTCGAAGAGGACGCCGGTTTCGGCCTGATCCTTGTGGGCATAGGTGATGTCGTCGAGGATGATCAGGTCGAACTTGTCGAGTTTTGCCAGGGCGGCCTCGAGGATAAGGTCGCGTCGGGCCGCCTGTAGCCTCTGCACCAGATCGCTGGTCCGGGCGTAGAAGACGCGGTGTCCTGCCTCGACCAGGGCATGGCCGATTGCGCAGAGGATGTGGGTTTTGCCGGTGCCGGAATTGCCGATGGCGATCAGGTTGCCGCCGCCGTCCAGCCAGTCGCCTGCAGCCAGAGCCTCGACGCGGGCACGCGGCAGAGTTGGCAGCGCTTTGAAGTCGAAGGTCGCCAGCGTTTTGCCGACGGGAAGCTGCGCCTCGTTCAGGTGCCGCCGGATGCGACGCATGTCGCGCTCGGCCAGTTCATATTCCGCCAGCACGGCGAGGAAACGTGCGGCGGGCCAGCCTTCGGTATCGGCGCGGGTGGCGATCTCCTGCCAGAGCTTGTGGAAGCTGGGCAGCCGCAGCGCGGTCAGCATGCTGGGGAGCGTGTGGATGTCGATCTCGCGGGCGATCATGCGCTTGCCCCCAGGAGAGCATCGAAGCTGTCCAGTGCTGGGTGGGCGACGGTCACATCCCTCGGCAACGCCATGTGCCTCGGGGACAGCCGTGATGCCAGCGCCTTGGGATCCGGCACGCGATCTGCGTCGAGGTCTGCCGAGAGCAGATGCGCCAGCTCCACCTCACGGGCCTGTTCATGGGCGATGAAGAGCAGATCGACCATCCGGCGGCAGGCGTCCCGGCGTGGTAGGGCGCGCTGCAACACCTTCCAGGCGTCAGCGTATTCGGTTCGAGGGAACAGGCTGTCACGGTAGATCGAGCTCCACAGGGCCTGCGGTTTGCGCCGCAGGGCGTGGATGACATGGTGGTAATTGATGACATGGACGCGATGTCCGTCGCCGCGCCCGCGAGCCCGGGGGTGGCTGACGACGAGGGTGCCACCGAGGAACGCCTCGATGCGATTGTCGTAGACATGGACCCGCAGGCGCTGCCCGATCAGCTGTGACGGCGCGCTGTAGAAGATGCTCTTGACCAGAAAGCCGCCTGTCCGGGTGACCGGCACGACGATCTCGGTGAAGTCGGTGGTGCGCCGCTGCGGCAGGGGCTTCAGATGCGCCTGTTCCGCCTGAACGGCAGCAACCCGGAGCTTGTTGCGCCGCGCCACAGCCAGGTCGATGAAGCGCCGGTAGTCTTCAACCGCCGCAAAGTCGCGGCTGCCGCGCAGGATCAGCGCCTGCTTGATCGCCGTCTTGAGGTGCCGGTTATGGGATTCTACCGCGCCATTCTCGTGCGCTTCGCCGCGATTGTTGCGGCTGGCATCCATGCCGTAATGGCCCACGAAAGCGTCATAGCGCCTGGTGATATCCTCACGCTGATCGGCAGTCAGGTTGCGGAACGCTGCGGAGAGGCTGTCAGTGCGGTGGTTTTGCGGCACCCCACCGAGGGACCACAGCGCCTGCTGCAGGTTCTCGGCCAGGGCGGTAAAGCTTTCCCCGCCCAGAACCACGCCCACATGCTCCCAGCGGCTGTAGACCATGACGAAGTGATAAAGCAGGTGCGCGAACGGCTGGCCCGCGATAGTCACACCCAATTCTTCGGCATGGGTGAAGTCGGATTGGGCCATGTATCCCGGCTCCGGCGTCTGGCGAAAAATGATGTCACGCTCCGGACCGTTCAGCGCCCGCCACTGCCGGATGCGCCGCTCCAGGGTGCGCCGGATGCGATCATCGGGGAAAGCCAGCGGATGCAGGCCCTGAAGATGGCGCAACAGGGTGATGGCCTGCAGCGCGGCGTCGTTCTCCAGCAGGGGAAGAAGGTCGTTCTCCCAATAGCCTTCAAGGGGATCGGTGACAGTGCGCCCATGCGCGATCTTGCGGTTCGAAGGCAGCGTCGGATCGGCATCAAAGCGCCGGGCGGTACGCTCACTGAACCCGGCGCGGGCAGCAGATGTTCGCTGACTGTGATTTTGGAGGTCGGTCATATACAATCTCAATTGCTGGTCGGTGATGGGTTTATAGGCCAACCCGGGTCCTCCGTTTGACGGCAGAAGAACCCGGCTTACCAACCCGCAGCGTCCAGCACCTTCCCCGAAAATCGATCAGGCCGGTGGGGCTGCCCTCCAGACGGGCATGCCCGTCTTCCGTTCAGCCCCACCGGCCAAGGTGGTTGTCGCTACCGGCCAAGGTGGTTGTCGCTGATCAGACTGTTGTAACTTGCATTGGGTGGCTCCTCTCCTGAGCAGTTTACGA
>JAENXP010000481.1 GCA_016649475.1 Burkholderiales bacterium
CCTTGAAGAACGTATAGCAGAAGACGCCGTCTTCCTCAGCCGTTCTGTAGAGAGCCTGGATTCCTGCGTCGAAGACCTCGGGCTCGACGATTCCGGCTGCGATCGCGGATTCACGAACGCCCTCGACCATTGCAGCAAAAGTCTTCCTGGTGAATCCGTCAGCGAGATCGGGGCGGCCTGCATCCACGTATACCATTCGGGGGGACACGTGGACCGCGTTGAAACCCGCGTTGACCAGCAGCGGATATAACTGCCGACCGATCATCGCATTGCCACCGGCCCTGCGCTGCAGCTCGATTTGACACCGGATCGCCTCTCTGGCGGTTGCGCTGTCGGGGTGGAAGTACGCCGACCCATGGTCTCCTTCGATGACCGTGATGGTGCCACCCGGCCTGAGCAGCGTCTTGAGCGCAGCGAGCGCCTCGCTCGGCCGCGAGAGATGCTCCAGCACGAAGCAGACGAAGACGTGATCGAAGCTCTCCTGCTCGAATGGCAAAGCGAAGATATCGGCCTGGCCGAAATGCACATTGGTGAGGCCCAGCGAGTCCACCCTGGCCCTGGCCTCCTTGAGGGAATCTGCCGACCTGTCGATCGAGGTGATCTGCGCGCCCGGGCTGTTGCGGGCCAGAGTGACGGTCTGCGCACCGACTCCACACCCGGCTTCGAGAACCTTGCTACCCGCCGGGTATGAAGTGTCCGAGTGGAGCAGATCCACCAATGTTCCGGCCTGGTCCTTCAGGCGCTCGCTCTCGCGCGGTTGGTAACCATGTACGTACGCGCCGCTCATCGTCCCGCTCTCGTCCTGCGCCTAACGTTCGCGGTAAACGAACCGCAGCCGCGTAACTGGCATGGCCCGGAATGAAATGAGGGTCATGCACGGCGTGCCGTTGCAGGTCCGGTTGACCAAGGGGTCAGGCAGCATTGCTCACTGAGGCGGGTGGTTGGGAGTCGATAGGGGGATTCGAATTGTCCGGGTTGCCAGATGAACCTCGCTCAGGAAGAAAGCCAGGCCGGCGACCAGTGCCAAGGTGGAACCTGTAAAGAGCGCCCCGACCAGCCACTCGAGAGGGGCGCGGAGCATCACCTCCAGGAAGAGCGTGGCAATTACCGTGCATACCAATAACGCTGCCAGGGTACAAGCCGTAATGGCGGCGCTGGCGAGGCGTCGTCGGCGTTCGAGGTCGCGCAGTTCATCCGGTAGGGATTCGCGCACCTTTGGCCCGGGCAGTACCGGTCCCTCGGCAAGGCGGCGGCCCCGGTTCACGATGCGCGCGAGACGGCCCGTCATGACGTTGAGCATGCCGGCGATACCAGTGAGCAGAAAGGCCGGGCCGAGCGCGAGTTGGATGGCCTGGGACATATTGGTGATATCTAGAGGCTGGCTGATCATCGCGACGCTCTCCTTTCTGGTGGCGATCAGATGCTACCGGCTGCAGCACTTGATTCGCAATGCCCGACTGCGGCGCGGAGTGCGCTCCGCGGCAACCGGTTGTCAGTGCTCACTCGCTGTCCAACACCACATCCAGTCCTCGATGGACTCCTGAAAGCCTGGCCACCCGGCGAATCGCCATCAACGCCCCGTCGACGAACACACCCGCGCTGGTACCGGAATCGAAGCGGATCGTCAGCCGTTGATCCGGCATCCCGAAGAGCACTTCGGCGCCAATCACATAGCCAGGCAGGCGGATTGAATGGACTTGCGAAGCCGATACCGATGCGCCCCTGGCCTCTCGAGGCCCTACTGTCTGATCAAGCGGCACGGTGAGGCTCGGTGTTCGCACCGCGGACAGACGCACGGCAAGCTCGCGCGCCGTGCCGCTGGGGGCGTCTCTTTTCGAGTCATGAGCATAGTCAATAATCTCCCACTGCGGGATGAGCCTTGCGGCCGCCTCAGCAAATCGTTGGAGCAACACCGCGGTCAATGCGAAGTTTCCGCAGGCCAGCACTGCTCGCCCCGCGCGCAGGGCGACGACCTCGATGTCCGAGAAGTCCGCGTCGGTAAGTCCGGAGGTTCCAACCACCACGTGACACCCGGATTCCAGCGCTGCGATGATGTTGCCCTTTGCACCTTCCGGTTTTGTGTACTCGACCAGCACATCGCAGGGAATGGCGAGGGCTTGCGCTACCGAGCCAAGAATTGGTGTGACGAGACCGGGCTCGTTCAGGACTTCGCCAAGTGTCCGACCGGCATGTGTCCGTGACACAGCTGACACCAGAGCCAGGTCGGGTGCGCTTCCAACAGCGCGGGCAAGCTCGGACCCCGCCCACCCGGTCGCGCCTGCGATGCATACTCTGATCACTCGATATTCTCCGATCGTTGAAGGGACGTCTGAAGAAAAGAGTCAGGCAGCCGAGATAGCCATAGGAAGCCCAAGCGTGGCATGCCGTACTCAACGACCCGGCAAGTTGACGTCGACGGTCTTCCCCCCGTAGCCGTACTTCTGGTCGCGCGCTTCGACAACCACCGACTTGACGCCAGCGGGGACCTTGATGCCATACATATCACGGGTGAACGGCTGCTCGCTGGCGTGATCATGGAAGAGCTTGCGTTCTCCATAGACAGTGCCTTGCTTGCTTCGGGCGTGGATCCCGTCGGCGTAGCGAGTTGCGCTGTCGTAGGGAGAGGAGACAGTAACGTCAAAGTCAAAGGTGTTCTGCCCGGCGGCTCGAACCTTGACTGACAGCACGTCGGGAAACCTTTGCTCAGGTGATCTCGCAACTTGGGCCGCTGGTGCGCTAGCGACCCCAAGTGCAAGAAGCATGGTGATGACTTGGCGACGATTCATGAGTCTTATGATAATGCGCGACATCCAATGGCAGCTTGATCCGTTGATTCGCGTGCAGCCTAACGTTTGAGTTAGGCTGCGCCGCACCTCTAGCGGATAGCCCAGCCGCCACAAATCGGAAAGACCTGACCAACGAAACAGTCTGCAGCGTCGCCGCAAAGGTAGGCCGCGAATTCGGCGTCCTCCCTTGCAGAGACAAGGCGGCCCAACGGGACCTCGCGCTTCAACCGCTCCTCAAAGCGGGGATTTCGCTGAACCTCTTCAGGGAAATAGGTCGGGTTGTCGACGAAGTTCTGGGCGATGGCGTTGACCTTGATGTTGTGCTGGGCAAGTTCAACTCCGATGGCTTGAACGTATGC
>JAENXP010000183.1 GCA_016649475.1 Burkholderiales bacterium
CCGCCGCGACGATGGTGAGGCCGATGACGAGTTCGCTCACGCCGAGCACCCGCGCGATCGCCAACGCCCCGCCGACGAGCCAATGGGCGCCAAGCACGAGCAGCGCGAGCCCGGCGACGATGAGCGAGATCTGCAGCGGCACCGAGCCCGGAGCTCTGGTCGTCGCCGCACTCAGAGCATCCTCAACCCGCAGCGCTGCGCTTTCCCTGCGGCTCTGACGCAGCGCGAACACCGTGTAGGCCACGATGCCGGCGATGAGCAGGATGCCGTCGAAGCGGCTGATACGGCCGTCGAGCGCCATGACCAGCAGCAGCACCGAGACGCCGATCATGAGCGGCACGTCGAACCGCACCAACTGGCGCGACACCACCAGCGGCGCGATCAGCGCCGAGATGCCGAGGATGAACAGCACATTAAGTATGTTGCTGCCGACCACATTGCCGACCGCGATGTCGGCCTGGCCCGCGAGCGCTGCGCGCAAGCTCACCGCGAGTTCGGGTGCGCTGGTGCCGATCGCCACCACGGTGAGCCCGATGGCAAGCGGCGAGATGCCAAGTCGAGCGGCGAGGCGCGAGGCGCCGCGCACCAGCAACTCGGCGCCGAATACGAGCGACGCCAGCCCGGCCACGAACCCGAGAATCGCCTCGAGGCTCACCCGCCGCGTCCCCGGAGTGGCCGCGGAACCATTCGAGCGAGAGGCGCTCCCCCGCGGGGGCTGCCCTGCGCTTTGAGCCGGAAAAAGTCTGCCGCCAGCAAGGCGATGGCAGGCGGCACGAATCCGATACAGAGAACCGGGGTACCGGCCGATCTGATGGTCATTGCGCTCTTTTCGGAACGGTGGGGTCTTCCTCCCGGCGACTGCGCTGCACCAGGAAGTAGCCAATCGATAGCGCGAGCGCCAGGGCGGCAATGCCCAACAAGGTTCCTTCGGGTAGCTCCTTCGGTTCCAGGACCACAACCTTGCGGGCCACCGCGATGATCGCTACCGCGAGCACCGCTTCGAGATGAACCACCCGGTGCTCGATGTAGACCTTCACCGAGTGTATCAATTCGAGTCCGATCAGCACGAGCAAGAACTGACCGAACAGCCCTAGCAACTCCTCAATCCCCGGTAAGAATATCGGCGAACTCATTATGTCCTTGCCGATGATCCACGCCAACTCGACAATGGCGAGCAGCACCACCCCCGCCAGCATAAAGAGCAGGGTGTAGGTCAGGGCTCGCTCGAATGTATCCAGATGTCGCAGCATGGGTGTGTTTCCTTTTTTTGTGTGAGTAGCCGGCCCCGGCTATTACCGAGTAATTTCCCGAGCAATGGTGTGATGCGCTCTATGGTAACGCTTGCACAGACTGGCAGCTATCGCCGAATAATGTCTCACACTCACACTTGGTAGCATTTCATAATGGCTTTGTTCGTTTCTCTTTCTTGAGATGGCCGGGACGATCCGGACGACGTTCGAGGATCATGGGCCTGTTCATTGCCGGCTTGGCTTTCCAGGGGGCGGGCAGCGAAGACGCTGTGCAAACCGGCTCGGCACCCCGCGTGCTTGGCTCGCCTCGGGATTTGTCAGCTACGCACGGCTGCGCGCGAGTTTGCTGTGGCATTCGCCAATGCGGTCAGCAACGTAAAGCCCCTTGGGCGCGCATGCACGCTCACACGCTCCCGGTGATGTATCTCTGCATGGCCTCGGCTTCTGACCGAACCTCCTCCAGACGCAGATGGAGCAAGTCGTGGACGCTCACCATGCCGACCAGTTTCCCGTCCGCCACAACGGGCAGCTGGCGCACGTGCTGAGAAACCATGAGCGCCATAATGCCAGCCGCACGATCATCTGGTGCGCAGGTCAAAACCTTCGAGGTCATCAGGTCGCGTACGGGCTTGCTCAGCAGTTCCGGGCCAATTCTTCTCAAGCCGAGCACGATATCGCGTTCGGAAATAATGCCCTCTACCGTTGTGCCGTCGCCGCTCACCACCAAGGCGCCTGTGTCCTCGAATTCCGGGGATCGGATCACTTGGGCGATTGTGGCATCGGGCGCGATGGTAGTCGTGGTGCGCTTCGGTTGCGCGTTGAGAATACGTCGAACAGTCATATCAAGCTCCTTTAGTCTATTGCAATTCCGGTCAATCGGCGGCGAGCAGAAATAGACCCACCGTCGCGCCCAGGCCGACAGGAATGCCATAACGCTCCCAACGCGAGACCGCGTCGCCAGCGATTATTTGCACCGGCACCGTGGTCCGTTCGAGCACCTGGTTGGTGACGGAATCCTCGATCATCCGCGTCACCGAGTTCTTGCGCGCGGTGCTCATCACAATGTGATCGCACCGCAGACGGCGCGCCGTATCCGCGATCACCTGCGCCTTGCTTCCGACCTTGAAGTGGACCGAGAACGGCACGCGGTAAGACTCCAGCAAACGCCGGATCGGCCTAAACGTCTTTTCCGCCTGCTCGCGGTGAAGGGATTCGCGATTCCTCTTGCCAGAGAATCGAGAGATGTATCTGGAAAACGGCGCCTGGACGTTCAACAAGTGGATCTCCATCGCGGAGTTCTTCATGAACTCGTTGAGAACGTGGCGCACCGCATATTGCGCGTTACGGGAACTATCGACGGGAACGAGTACTTTCGACAAGGCGTTTTCTCCTTTGGACGCAATGGGGTTCGATTGCCGGGTTTCGTGCGGCTTCGCAAACACCGCAAGCTGGGCCGTGATTCTGGAGTCGAGCCTGCGGTGGTTGCGGGCGAATCCCGACCACAACACACCGAACACGATCACTGCAAACGTGAGCGGGACGGTGTAGCGGTAGGCGGCAAAGGCATCCACAAGCTGGGGCTCCGCGGTGATCATCTTCGCCGCGGTCCAGGCGAGGACACCTGCACCGAGATAGACAATGGCGGGAAAGCGCTCCACGAAGCCAAGCAGCAGGCTGATACCCCAAACGACAATCGGAATGCTGATCAGCAGGCCAATCGCGACCAGCAGGTAATTGCCGTGCGCCGCACCAGCCACGGCGAGCACGTTGTCAAGGCCCATCACCACGTCGGCAACCACGATTGTCGAGATGGCACCCCAGAAACCATTGGCCGCGCTGATCTTCCCCTCGCCGTTCCCGGCCTTCTCGGGCAGCAGCAGCCTGTAGGCGATCCAGATCAGCAGCACGCCGCCGATGAACATCAGGCCCGGGATGCGCAGCAGCCAGACCACGACGATCGTCAGCAGAGTGCGCATCACGATTGCGCCGACTGCGCCCCAGACAATTGCTTGCCGCTGCAGGTGTTTGGGCAGACTGCGCGCGGCGAGCGCGATCACAATAGCGTTATCACCAGCCAGCACGAGATCGATGACGATAATCGCGAGCAGTGCGGAGAAGAACTCAGGAGAAAAGAATTCCAATTGTCAGATTCTCGTATTTTCCAGCTGCTCGAGCCGAGGCAGCGCGGCGATCATGTTCCCGCGCCCGGTGAGGCGCGCCCCGCCGGCATCTGCACGGAACCCGCGCTGGCGCGAAAACCACATGACGATGATGGAAGCGAGCATCCCGAGTACCCGTTGGGCAACAATCGAAGTTGCGAAGAACGCCGGACCATGCCCGCGCTCGGTCTTGACCACCAGCCGGTCGACCGTATGGCCGATGACGCGGGAAAGAAAAATAGCGAAGGTGTTGACCACACCCTGAGTCTGCGCAAATGTCACCATGTCGCCGTTGGCGACGCGGGATACCTCGTGTGCCAGCACCGCTTCCGCTTCGGCCTTGCGGATGGCGATATTGGTTTCGAGAAAAAGCGCGACGCGTTTCATGGCAGTTATTCGGCGGGTTGGTGGTTGGCGAATTCGTGCCGCCTACTCGTTGCTGTTGGCAAAGCCCAGCAGGTGCAGCAAGCTGGTGAACAAGTTGTAGATCGAGACGTACAGCGTCACCGTGGCCATGATGTAGTTGGTTTCGCCGCCGTGGATGATCTGGCTCGTCTGGTAAAGAATCAGGCCGGCCATGAGCAGCACGAAAGCGGCGGACACCGTCAGGGCGAGCGCCGGCACAGCGAAGAAAATTGCCCCCAATCCGGCCAGGAAAGCCACGATGATGCCGGCCATCAGGAAGCCTCCCATAAAGCTGAAATCCTTGCGGCTCGCCGTCGCGTAAGCCGATAGCCCGAGGAAGATTGCGGCCGTGCCACTCATCGCCATCATCACCAACTGATGCCCGTTTGGCATCGCCAGGTAGTGGCTGACGACCGGCCCGAGCGTGTAGCCCATGAAGCCGGTCAGAACGAACACCGAGACCAAACCCAGGCCGCTGTTGCGCAGCCGGACGGTCAGAAAGAGCAGGCCGAAGTAACCGGCCAGCGTAATAAGGATGCCAGGATGGGGCAGTTGCAAGGCGACCGTCATGGCTGCTGCACCGGCGCTGAACAGCAAGGTCAGCGACAGCAGCCAATAGGTATTTCTCAATACACGGTTGGCCGAAAGCGGCGGGGCGATCACCCCGGTATCGCCGGTCAGGATAAGCGTCTTTGCAGGTTTCATGGTCAGTCTCACTTAGTTGTTGGAAACATCAAATGCTTCGGCCGGCGGCTGCGGCATTGCCGGTCGAACGTCTGCGCGCAGCCGCTCGACGCGCTTGGCGACGTTGCGCCCGGCGCGCTCCGCCGCCCGGTCGATCACGGCGTACAAATCAACACCCGCGTCTTCGATAAAAATGGACGGCGGATGCTCCAGGATCACCTGTATCTTGCAAAACTTATCGGCGCCGCCGCGCGGCCCGTTGTGATCGCCCAACCGGACTACTACGCGCTTGATCCGGTCGCTGGTTCGGGTAAGCGCGAAGCGCAACCGCCGCTCGGTGTGTTCTAACAGCGGGGCCGTGAGCGTAAACCCCCGGATCTTAATTTCGATTCGCATGCCCGCTGTCTCCTTCTCGGTTAATCTACTTGCAGCGAGTGTAGGGACGCCGTCGCTTCGTGTAAAATCGTTTTATCCATATGAACGCATCGAATAAAGCGAAGTATCGCCGAAGGCATCCTCTAGCTGGCACCCGCACTGCTTCTGCTGGATTGCCAATGCGGAAGGCATGGGCGCGAACGATCAGTCAACAGCCGATCTGCTGATCCAGCGCCTGGAGGTGTACGAAAAAAACCGCCTGGATGCTCCGCAGCCAACTCGACGATTGAGCTGGTTCTGGATAGAGCTTGTTCTGGTTTGATTCACTCGGGGGACGTCAGACCGGCAGCGTGAACTCCCAGCTGAGCTCGTAGACGACCGCGCCGCATAATTCCATTTGCACTTGGCGCGAAGGGCTGCTTAGAATGACTCCGGACATCTAGGCTGTGGCGTATTGAGGGGCAGGTAAGGGTCGGGAAGGTGGGTTCGCGTACTGGAAAAGCTGACATTCGGCGGAAAAATCAGTAGGCAGGGATTGTCAGGATCTGCGGTCGGCCTTAAGGTCACCGACAACGCCTATATTGAGTCGCCTTTTCCATTCGATGAAAACCGATATCGTGCACGGCTTGATCTTCAACGAGGATCGCGAAATCAAATCCGCCGTCCAGAACTATGTTCCTATCTACAACGGCACTCGATTACACTCCTCACTAATCTACGTACCGTCGGCGACGTATGAACAGCTGGCTTGACCAACCTGGTGTCAATAAAATCGGGGAAAGATTCCGGCGCCGAGCGCCGCTGCTGAACCGGGACGTTAGACCGCGCGCGGCTGCGTTCATGGCGCGCGGCCTTCCATTGGCAGCTTGGATCGATTTGGAAAGAGGGGAACCATGAAGATCTTCGTAGGCGGCTCTCTAAAG
>JAENXP010000397.1 GCA_016649475.1 Burkholderiales bacterium
CTCGAGCGCGAGTCCGTGCCGGCGCAACATGCGCGCACCCTGCTCGTGGCCGGCCTGCACGCTGACATCGATGCCTGGCTCGCCGAAAACGGAATGTCAGCGCGACCCGCCTCGCTTGCCGCGACGAACGGCAGCGCGCAGGTGTGGACCGCGCGCACACCTGAGGGGCGCATCGTGGTGCTGGTGTCGGCGCGCGACGCGGCGTCGCTGGCCGCGCTGGCGCGGCCGCTGCCGCACTACGGACGGCAGAGCTATCTGGTCTTCGAAGGCGCGCGCATGCTGTCGCGCGGCACCTGGCCGGCTCAATCCCAGGTGTGGAAATTGAAATGAGGGGGTCGGGTTGCGCTGTCACGCAGGACGCGGGTGCCAGTTACCGCTGCAGCGTTTGACGAACTCCACCACGGTCGCGGCAACGGTCTCGGCCTGGTCCCTGTGCGGTGAATGTCCGCAGCGCTCGAGTTTGCGCACTTCAACCGGACCGCCCGCCTGGCGCGCGATCGCGTCGACCTGCGCCATGCTGCCGTATTCGTCTTCATATCCCTGGATCGCGAGTACCGGGCAGACTATGCCGGGCAAAAATTCCTCTATGTTCCAGTTGCGAAACGCCGGCGCCAGCCAGACGTCATTCCAGCCGTAAAAGGTCCGGGCCGGGTCGCGGTGATGGCGCGCAAGCCGCTGCGGCAGATCGGTGGTCTCGAACGCCTGCTTCGCCGCTGTAATTCCCGCGATGCTGATGTCCTCGACGAACACATGCGGCGCCATCACCACCAGGCCGCGTACCGGATGGCCGGAACCGGCATGGATCAGCGCAATCGATGCGCCGTCGCTGTGGCCGATCAGCAGCGGGCGTTCTATGCCGAGCCGGTGCAGCAGTTCGGGCAGGGACTCCAGCGCCTCGCGATGCATGAAATCGACGCCCTGCGGCTGCTGCAGCACCTGCGATTGCCCATGGCCGTAACGCGCATAGACCATTGCCGGCAGCCCGGTGGCAGCGGCGACACGCTCGGGGAAATCGCGCCACATGCTGATCGATCCCAGGCCCTCGTGCAGGAACACCAGGGTCGGGCCGTCCGCGGCGGCGGCGATGCGCCGGTATTCGAGGCTGCGCCCGTGCACGTCGATGAATGCGGAAGAATTGGAAACTGACATGGGGGGTTTTCAGGGTGGCCAGCTGCGCGTGCAGCAGTGGGAGCGCAGCTATAGGCTGTTAGAATTGCGCCAATTATAAGCCAGCGAACATGAATTCCGACCCATCCATGCGCTATTCGCGCACCCTCCGGAGCAGGCAATGACCGCCCTCATCATCGACGGCAAGCAGATCGCGCAGAAACTGCGCGGCGACTGGAAACAGCGCGCAGACCGGCTCAACGCGCTGGGCATCGCACCCGGACTCGCCGTGGTCATCGTTGGCGACAATCCCGCTTCGCAGGTGTACGTGCGCAACAAGATCAAGGCATGCCGCGAGGTCGGTATCCGCTCGGAAGAGCATGCACTGCCCGGCGACAGCGGGCTCGCCACCGTGCTCGCGCTCATCGACCGGCTCAATGCAGATGCGGGCGTCCACGGCATTCTGGTGCAGCTGCCCTTGCCCGCGCAACTGGCGCAGGCGGCGGTGATCGAGCGCATCTCCCCGGACAAGGATGTGGACGGCCTGCATCCGCGCAATCTGGGCAGCCTGTTGTCCGGGCATCCCCGCTTCGTGCCCTGCACCCCCGCAGGCATCATGGAAATGCTGAAAACGACAGGACTAAACCTGCGCGGTCTGGAAGCGGTGGTGGTAGGTCGCAGCAATATCGTGGGCAAGCCCGTTGCGCTGCTGCTGTTGCAGGCGGGTGCCACCGTCACTCTGTGCCACTCGCAGACCCGGGACCTGGCGCAGCACACACGCCGCGCCGACGTGCTCGTCTGCGCGGTCGGCAAAGCGCGCTCGATCGGCGGCGAAATGATCAAAACGGGCGCGGCGGTGATCGACGTCGGCATCAACCGCTCGCCCGAGGGCAAACTTCTCGGGGATGTGGATTACGGCGCCGCGCTCGTGCGCGCCGGCTGGATCACGCCGGTCCCAGGCGGAGTCGGTCCGATGACCATCGCCATGCTGCTGGGTAACACCATCCTGTCGGCCGAGCGTCACGCCGCCGCGCAAGGCATCCAGCTCGATTCCTGAGCAACTCGCCGGCCAGTGCAAGACAAGACACACTGTTTGCTCAAGACACGTCTGCCTTAGACCGCAGCTGCAGTTTCGCGTTGCCTGACAATTCGGGTAATACGCTGCGCGAACTACAAGCCACACCCCATTCTTCGCGGACGCGTCCTGCTTCAGAATCCGCGCGATGTTCCGCCTAGATCACAGAATAAGCAGCGGCTTTGCGGCATGGCTGGCCATCGTAGCCATTGCGCTCAACGCGTTCTGGCCACTGATCGCACAACTCCAGCCCGGAAACGCTTCCATGCAAATGGAAGATCATCCCCGGGTCGGCATGCAGCACGGCGGTATGGGAGCGCAGGATGCGAAGCCGGCTGAGCCTTCGCCGCTGATGCCGCATTGTGCGTTCTGTTCGCTCGCCGTCGGCGGGTTCGTCGTTCTGGTGACGGATCGCTTCGATCCGCTTCCCCTGACGATAGATACAAAAGAAGCCCGGCCGGTATTGCCCAAAGTCCGGCCACTGGCGTATTTCGCCTTTTCCCTTGCGCAGCCACGCGCACCTCCAGTCCTCTCCTGATCCGCAGTACCGATTTGCACGCGGCCCTTTTGCCGCATTGATGGCGTACGCCTGCCTTGGGGCGGTGTACAGCTTGTGTCGGTAGTTTCAAAGCGATGTCGCGCCCGGGACAGGGCGGCGCTCGCATTGATCAATGATTAAGGAGAATCACCATGAAGACCTTTGTTCCATCCATTGTCGTCGCCGTTGCCGCGTCACTGCACGCGGGAATGACGCAAGCATCCTGCGGTTCGGCATTTTGCGCGGTCAACACCAACTGGAATCTGCAGGGAATCGCGCCCGAGCCGGGTGTGCGCCTCGATCTGCGTTATGAGTACCTGAACCAGGATCAGCCCATGGCGGGAGGCGACAAAGTCGCAGTTGGCCAGATCAAGAACCATCACGACGAAGTTCGGACCATCAACAGGAACTACGTGGGCACGCTGGACTACACGATCAATCAGGATTGGGGCGTAGCGCTAACCGCACCCGTGGCGGACCGATCGCATACCAATATCCACAACCACCATGGCGAACAGCTGCAGGATGAGTGGGATTTCACCAAGCTTGGCGACATTCGTGTTCTTGGACGCTATCAGGGCTACTCCGAAGGCAAGGAAAAACCGTCGTTCAATTTTTACGGACTGAATTTCGGACTGAAACTGCCGGCAGGTAGCTGGGATGTGCGCAATGCAGAAGGAGACCTGGCCGAGCGCAGCCTGCAGCCGGGAACCGGCACGACGGATCTGTTGCTCGGCGCCTACTACAGCAACTATCTCCCCAGCTTGAATTCGTCCTGGTTCATCCAGGGTTTGTGGCAGAAACCCTTGAACAGCAGAGAGGACTACAAGCCCGGCGCTCGCATCGGTATCGACCTGGGATACCGCTACGAGGCTAGCGACAAGATCGGGCTGATGCTACAGCTAAACGCGCTGTATCGGGA
>JAENXP010000162.1 GCA_016649475.1 Burkholderiales bacterium
AAGGCCGGGATGCACGGGTTTTCCAAGGCGCTGGCGCAGGAAGTGGTGCGCAAGGGCGTGACCGTGAACACCATCTCCCCGGGCTATGTCGCAACGGAAATGGTGATGGCAATTCGCACCGAAGTACGCGATCAGATCGTCGCGACCATCCCGATGGGGCGGCTGGCGCAGCCGGACGAGATCGCCGGCCTCGTGGCCTATTTGGCGTCGGATGACGCCGGCTATATCACCGGCGCCAACATTTCAATCAATGGCGGTCTGCACATGGCCTAAACCTGCGGAGGGCGGAGTATAGGGGCCCCGCGCTTGCGCGGGGATGCGGCCCCCGAGAAGGGAGGGCCGGCGACGAGGTGAAGATTGAAATGTTTTGTTGGGCCGGAGCCGGCGGCAGGGGTTTATGCTATGGTGAATCCGATGCCACAATTGCCCGGCAAGATCGCCGGGGGCGGTGTCGGACCACATCTACAAAGGAGGATCAATGGTGACTATCGTGCCAAAAAGAATTGCGCTTATTACCGGCGGCATGGGCGGGCTGGGCGAATCTATCAGCACCAAAATGTATGACGCGGGCTTTCGCGTCGTGGTGACGCACTCGCCGGGCAACAAGAATGTCGCGGCCTGGAACGCCGAAATGAAATCGCGCGGCTACGATTTTCATACCGTGGCGGTAGATGTGGCCGACTACGACTCTTGTCAGGCGTGTGTGGCCAAGATAACAGCCGACGTGGGGCCGGTAGAGATTCTGGTCAACAATGCCGGCATTACGCGTGACATGACCTTCAAGAAAATGGGCAAGACCGACTGGGACGCGGTGATGCGCACCAACCTCGACAGCGTGTTCAACATGACCAAGCCGGTGTGCGATGGCATGGTCGACCGGGGCTGGGGGCGGGTCATCAACGTGTCTTCGGTGAACGGCTCGAAGGGTGCGTTCGGCCAGACCAATTATTCCGCTGCCAAGGCCGGGATGCACGGCTTCACCAAGGCGCTGGCGCTGGAGGTGGCGAGAAAGGGTGTGACCGTGAATACCATCTCGCCGGGTTACATCGGCACCAAGATGGTGACGGCGATTCCCAAAGAGATTCTCGACAGCAAGATCATTCCGCAGATTCCCGTGGGGCGCCTGGGCAAGCCGGAGGAAGTGGCCGGCCTGATCATCTATTTGTGTTCGGAAGAGGCGGCCTTCGTGACCGGGGCCAACATCGCCATCAACGGCGGCCAGCACATGCAATAAACAATCCCTCTCCGCCTGGGCGGGGAGAGGGTTTGTTCAGGACAGGGCGGGGTCCCGCCCGGGTTTGGCGGGATTGCTATTTTGGAGCGGGGGGGTACGCTTACTTTTTGCCGGGGATATTGAACATGCCGGCCGTGGCGGCCTTGATGTTGGCTTCGGACAGTTCGGCGAACTGCTTGGTGGCGCGGTTAAGGTTGTCCATCATGGCGTTGGTCGCAGCCAAGGCCGATTTAACCGCGGCGGCGGCCACTTCGGCTCCCGGCGCGCCCTTGCTCAGTTGCTCGACGCCAGCGGTGGCTTCCTGGTTGAGGTGCGAATACTGCTGCTCGCCGAGTTTGGTCAGAAGGGCTTGAGTTTGACTGACGATTTCGTAGATGTTCTGGGCATAGCTGGCGGACTGCTGCATGTTCGCCTGGGCGATTTTTGCGCGTAGTTGCACCAGTTCCTGCGGGTCGTCGATGGAGAGCAGTTCGCGCGTGTTCTTGCCGGCCTGCTCTAGCGAATTGCGGGCGGCTTCGAGATTGAGTTTCAGCATTTGCTCGGCGCTGGCGATGCTTGCCTGCGCGTAGCCGAGCGTAGATTCCAGCGCAGCTTTTTGCCAGGCTGCAAGTTGTTCTTGGGGGTTGGCCATCTTGGGCTCCTCGGTGAAAGAGAGTGGTGTGATGGAATCGAAAATTTGGTATGCTGCGGTGCAACACGAGCAATTCTACTCGGTTGCTCGAAAAAGTCAAGAGGAATGCTGCGATGCAACATAAGAAGGAAACTACTGTAAATCAACCTGATAGCGCCGCTGGTGCCGCCGCCGATGCTCTACGGAAGATCAAGAAATATCCGAATCGGCGCCTCTACGACACCCGCACTTCGAGTTATATCACTCTGGCCGACGTCAAGGAACTCGTGCTCAAGCACGAGCAATTCCAGGTCGTGGATGCGAAGACCAGCGAGGACCTGACGCGTTCCATCCTGCTGCAAATCATCCTCGAGGAAGAAGCCGGCGGCATGCCCATGTTCACCTCGGATCTGCTGTCGCAGCTCATACGCTTTTACGGCAATGCGATGCAGGGCATGGTCGGCAATTACCTGGAGAAGAACATGCAGACTTTCGTCCAGGTGCAAAAGCAGCTGCAGGAGCAGTCGCGCTCGATGTACGGCGACAGCGGCAAGATCAACAAGGATCTCTGGGCGCAGTTCATGAATTTCCAGGGTTCGGCCATGCAGGGCATGATGTCGGCCTACATGGATCAAAGCAAGAATGTGTTCATGCAGATGCAGGAGAAGTTGCAGGACCAGACCAAGAACATGTTCACCGGCTTTCCTTTTCCCGGTTTTCCCGGGCAGCCGGTGCCGCCCAAGAAGGACGAGGGCGACAAGTCCTGAAGATCCGCCTTCGAGGGATCTTGGCCCTTGTGAGAGCGACCTTGCTCGCGAATGATGGTGTTCGCGAGCAAGCTCGCTCCTACAATCCTTAGTTTTCCACCACACCGTAAATGACCTCTGCACCCAAAGTCGGATTCGTCTCGCTGGGCTGCCCCAAGGCCCTGGTGGATTCGGAGCGCATCCTGTCGCAGCTGCGCGCCGAGGGTTACGCCATCTCGCCCTCCTATGAGGCGGCCGAGCTGGTGGTGGTGAATACCTGCGGTTTCATCGACTCCGCGGTGGAGGAATCCCTGGCCGCCATCGGCGAGGCGCTGGCCGAGAACGGTCGCGTGATCGTCACCGGCTGTCTCGGCGCCAAGGGCGACATCGTGCGCAAGACCCATCCCAAGGTGCTGGCGGTGACCGGGCCGCACGCGGCCGACGAGGTGATGCAGGCAATACATGCACATCTGCCGCGGCCGCACGATCCCTATACCGACCTGGTACCGCCGCAGGGCGTGCGGCTCACGCCCGCGCATTACGCCTATCTCAAGATTTCGGAAGGCTGCAACCACCGTTGCACTTTTTGCATCATCCCTTCCATGCGCGGCGATCTGGTGAGCCGGCCGATAGGCGAGGTGATGCAGGAAGCGGAGAATCTGGTCAAGGCCGGAGTGAAGGAACTCCTGGTGATTTCGCAGGACACCAGCGCCTATGGCGTGGACCTGAAGTATCGCACCGGCTTCTGGCAAGGCCGCCCGCTGAAAACGCGCATGACCGAACTGGTGCGCGCCCTGGGCGAGCTCGGCGCAGCCGCGGGCGGCCCGTGGGTGCGCCTGCACTACGTCTATCCCTATCCGCACGTGGACGAAGTCATTCCGCTGATGGCCGAAGGCAAGCTCCTGCCTTATCTCGACGTGCCGTTCCAGCACGCCAGCCCGCGCATCCTCAAGCTGATGAAACGGCCGGCCTCGGGTGAAGTCAATCTGGAACGCATCCGCGCCTGGCGCGCGATCTGTCCGGAGATCACCATCCGCAGCACTTTCATCGCCGGCTTTCCCGGCGAGACCGAAGCCGAGTTCCAGCAGCTGCTCGAATTTCTCGAGGAAGCCGAACTCGACCGCGTCGGCTGCTTCGCCTATTCGCCGGTCGAGGGCGCGAAGGCGAATATGCTGCCCGACCCGGTGCCGGCGGAACTGCGCGAAGAGCGGCGCGGGCGCTTCATGGCGGTACAGGAAAAGATCAGCCGCAAGCGCCTGAAGCGCAAGCTTGGAACGTCGATAAAGGTGCTGGTCGACACCGTCGACAAGAAGGGCGCGGTCGCGCGCTCCGGTGCGGACGCGCCGGAAATCGACGGGGTGGTCATCATCGCGAACGGCCAGTCACTCAAGCCAGGGGACTGGGCCACCGTCAAGATCGAGCGCGCCGACGCGCACGATCTATGGGGAAGAATCGTTGCATAAAGGCAGCGGGAAGCTGGAATACCGCAAATTGGGCAATAGTGGCATTGCGCGCTGCGCGCGCCAACCGTGTTTTCTGTACGGATAAATAGCGCATCCGTACAGAAAACACGGTTATTGATAACGATAACGGCAAACCCGGCGTGGAGGTTTTATCCCGGATCGCCGATTGCGCGCGGATGGGCTTTCCATCCGTGCGCAATCGACGATCCGCGCGGACGGCTTCTCGTCCGCTCTAAGGAGGACAGTGTTGTTTAGAGGAGAGTGACATGAAATACCGCAATCTGGGAAACAGCGGCCTCAAAGTGTCGCGCATCTGCCTGGGCGCGATGATGTTCGGCGAGCGCACCGACGCGGCCGAAGCGGAGCGCATCGTAGCTTCGGCGCGCGGCGCCGGCATCAACTTCGTCGATACCGCCGACGCCTATGCCAAGGGCGAGTCCGAGCGCATCACCGGCAAGCTGATCGCGGCGGAGCGCGAGCAGTGGGTGTTGGCGACCAAGCTCGGAAATCACCTGGGCAAGGGGCCCAACGACGGCGGCCTGTCGCGCGCCTGGATGATGCGCGCCGTCGACGCGAGCCTGGAGCGCCTGAACACGGACTGGATCGACATCTACTATTTTCACCTCGACGATGCGTCGACACCGATCGAGGAGTCCCTCACCGCCATGGCTGAAATCATCGCCGCCGGCAAGGTGCGCTATTTCGGGATTTCCAACTTTCGCGCCTGGCGCATCGCGCAAACCGTCGAGCTGTGCGCCAAGCTGGGTGTGCCCGCGCCCATCGTTTGCCAGCCCTACTACAACGCCATGAACCGCATGCCGGAAACGGAAATCCTGCCGGCCTGCGCGAGTTACGGGCTGGGCGTGGTGCCTTACAGCCCGCTTGCGCGCGGCGTGCTAACCGGCAAATATGCGCCGGGCCAGGCGCCTGCGGCGGACACGCGCGCCGGGAACAAGGACAAGCGCATGATGGAGACCGAGTTCCGCGAGGAATCCATGGTGATGGCGCAAAAGCTCAAGGCACATGCCGAGAAGCGCGGCATGAGCGCAGGCCAGTTTGCGCTCAACTGGGTGCTCAATAACCGCCTGGTCACTTCGGTGCTGGCGGGGCCGCGCACCATAGGGCAATGGAACGAGTACCTCGGCGCGCTGGAACATTCGTTTTCCACCGAGGACGAGGCGCTGGTCGACTCGATGGTCAAGAGCGGGCATCCGTCGACACCGGGATTCAACGATCCAAAGTTCCCTCTTACCGGGCGGCCAGTGTACATCTGATGCAGTTGAATCGCGCTGCCATTCGGGTCCGGGCCCCTGATGTAGGCTAAAATCGCGCATATTCAAGATACTCAATTCAGTCGTGTACTTAACGCGCGAGATTCCTCCTTGTTGATCCCCGTCATCCTGTCCGGCGGCGCCGGCACCCGCCTGTGGCCGGTGTCGCGTGAAGCCCATCCCAAGCCATTTATCGTTCTGCCGGACGGGCAGAGTCTGATGCAAAAGACGCTGCTGCGCGCGGCGGCATTGAAGCCCGATGCCATCCTCACCATCACCAACCGGGATTATTTTTTCATCACCCGCGATGCCTATGCCGAAGTGGCGCTGGCGCCGGGCATAGCGCTGGATTATCTGCTCGAACCCGCCGGTCGCAATACCGCCCCCGCGATCGCGGCGGGCGCCCTGCGCCTGCGCGAACAGTTCGGCGACGCGGCGACCATGCTGGTGCTGCCTTCGGACCACCTGATCAGCGATGTCGCCGCCTTCGCCGTAGCGGTGGAGGCTGCTGCAGAACTCGCGCAACAGGGCTATCTGGTCACTTTCGGCATCGCGCCTACCGGCCCTGAAACCGGATTCGGCTATATCGAGGCCGACCAGGCGCGCAAGCTTGGCGCCGCCGGCATGGCCGTGCGCCGCTTCGTCGAGAAGCCCTCGCGCGAGAAGGCCGAGGAATATCTGGCTTCGGGGCGCTATTACTGGAATTCCGGCATGTTCTGCTTTCGCGTCGGCGACTTCCTCGGCGAGCTCGCGCGCTGCGCACCCGAAGTGTCGGAGGCCGTGGCTGTGGCGTGGCAGGCGACGCAGCGCGAGCGGACGCCCATCGCG
>JAENXP010000282.1 GCA_016649475.1 Burkholderiales bacterium
CCCTCTCCCCGGCGAAAGCGCGAACGTTATCTCCGTTCGACCATCCGCGCCAACCATATGAATTTTGGTGGTCCATCCGCCGCGGGACTTTCCGGTAGCTTGAGCGTCGTTTCTTTTGGTGCGCCGGTGCCATCCGGATGCCCCACGAGACAACACCCTTTAGCTTTCAGGTCGTTCAGCCGTGACAGCCCTTCCAGTATCAGCGCTTTGCCAATGCCATGATGCTGGTACTCGGGCAATGCCGAAACAGGTCCAAGGCCATACCATTTCTGAGTGCCGTCCGAAATGGTTACGGGAGAAAGGGCAATAGGCCCTATCACACGGTCATCGATCTCTGCGACAAGCGATACGCTAAAGGCATTGGCGGCACGTAGCGCCGCGATGATGAACTGCTCTGTGTGATTGCTGACAGCGAGGGTCCTGAAGGCTTCTGCTGTGACTCCGGCTATTTCATCAATATCAGAAGCAGTTTCATCTCTTATGATCATTGCCAATCCCTGTCATTTCCATATGCCATCATTTGATCGGGTCAGGCGTCACCTGCAACGACTTGGTGGGCGTCAATTGCGCCCAAGCTCACTCGTTGTGCGACGGATTGGCAATGGGCACTAAGATCTCATTCCGTCTCAGAAACCACGGCATGAATGGTGGGTCATAACGGGCCCATATTGGCCCTCCAATCACGCTGAAGCGGTTCTTCTTTATCCACGCTTCCAACTTATCCCTGTTGCGCATGTAACCTTCTTCACTCCAGAAACCCGAGTACCGGACGGCCGCAATGTGTCGAGCGGGAACTTGGCGCAAGACTACCTTGGGGTCTTGGGGTTCCGGAAGTGTCTCCAAGGAATAGGATGCGGGCATCATAAAGCTCACTGCCCACCTCCCGTCCTCCTCCTGCTGACCAACAGGTGACGTCATATCAATCTTCTCGCTGCCAGCCCCTTGGGCAACAGGCGCGGTCATTTCGATTTTCTGACGAGAATTGTTGTTGCCGGAAATGTATTTGAACAGCCGACTAAATGCTTTGTTCCCAGCTTTATCAAAATCTCCGTCTACTAAGGTCTCAGCAAGAATATGAGGCTCATACTCGCGCACCTCAAAGATTTTTTCCTTGAGCACGACTTTGTATTTAGCTTCCTCAGTCGCCATAGCCTTCCCAGAGCCAAGAATCGCCAAAAGAATAGCCAATACAGCCTGCTTCACGTACACCATTAGAGTCCGTCCTCAAATTACCCACAAAAAGGCTTGCTGGCCGAGTCAGTTTGCATTGTCAGGCGTTTACTCCTTGTCAAAACTATCGACAATGATAGCGCCCATAGATGCCGGCATTGCTATTACAATTAGACGCTTCAACGCGATGGCTGGATCTGTTATTAGAGGAAATTTATCCAATGCAAACAAAATAAGCGCCACAATTAAGGCTGCTATCAAATACGCAATAACTATTCGGCTTATAAAAATAGGGATTCTATATTTGATGTTTCCTTGAAATACACTCTCATAGGCGAAAAAGCTTAGAAAGACTACTGACAATATGAAAATATAAAGGAGATTTGTTAGTGGCAGGGTTTCTCCCAATTTCCATGCTTCTTCTGAGAACGATACAGGAACCGCCAAGGCAAACGCCCCAATAGCTACTTGGCTCGCATCCTCTAAGTTGAAACTCAGGTTCATGTTTGTATTCCTAACGTTCGAGCTAAGCTGGAGCCAGCTTCCTAGCAATACCTCAAACTGGTTCCTTTGCGGCACCATCGTAGCGGCTCGTGCAAATAGCGTCTACGACTCGTAGGGATGTGAGCGAATCGTCTTGAGCCTACAGCGCTGCTCTTCGCGAGACTGCGTGCTAAGTTGTTGATGACATTAGGCTTTGCGGAGGCGGGCGGCGGATTCCATCAAGAGTTCGCGCGAGGTGCTGTTTGTAAGCAATTCGCACCTTCGGCGTCTAATAGGATGCATAGGACAGGTGCCGGTGCCATGTCCACAACACAAGGAAACTCTCGATGCGTCTGGACAAGCGGTGGTGGCTGGTGATCTTGCTGGTCGGTGTGCTCGCCATCTACTTCACGCTCGACCTCGGTCGCTTCCTGAACCTCGCGACCATCAAGAGCAACCAGGCGCAGATCGAGGCTTGGCGCGCGGCGCAGCCGCTCGTGGCGGCGCTCCTGTTCTTCCTCGGGTACGTTGTCGTCGTGGCGCTGTCCTTGCCGGGGGCGGCGCTGATGACGCTGGCGCTCGGAGCCTTCCTGGGTCTCGGCTGGGGCACGCTGGTGGTGTCATTTGCTTCGACGATTGGGGCCACCCTCGCTTTCCTCGTCTCGCGTTGGCTGCTGGGGGATTGGGTCCGGGCGCGTTTTGGCGCGCGACTGGCCGCCGTGAATGCCGGCGTCACCAAGGATGGCGGGTTCTACCTGTTCGCGCTGCGCCTGGTGCCGGTGGTGCCGTTCTTCCTGATCAACCTCGCGATGGGCCTGACGGCGATGCGGACCTGGACGTTCTACTGGGTCAGCCAGCTGGGCATGTTGGCCGGCACGCTGGTCTACGTCAACGCTGGCACCCAACTGGCACGCATTGACTCGCTCGCTGGCATCGTCTCACCGGCACTACTGGGTTCATTTGCGCTGCTGGGCTTGTTTCCCCTGGTGGCGCGCAAGATCGTCGCGGCAGTCCAGGCCCGTCGGGTGTATGCGCGCTTCACCCGCCCCCGGACTTTCGAGCGCAACCTCGTGGTGATCGGTGGCGGCTCCGCCGGGTTGGTGACCGCCTACATTGCAGCGGCCGTCAAGGCCAAGGTCACGCTGGTGGAGAAACACCACATGGGCGGTGACTGCCTGCACACTGGCTGTGTGCCGTCGAAAGCGCTGATCCGCTCGGCGAAATTTCTCTCCCACGTGCGCCGGGCCAAGGAATTTGGCATCCGCTCGGCCGAGGTGGACTTCGATTTCGCCGAGGTGATGGAGCGCGTCCAGCGGGTGATCCAGACGATTGAGCCCCACGACTCGGTCGAGCGCTACACCGAACTTGGGGTGGATGTGGTGGAGGGCACGGCGCGCATCGTCTCGCCGTGGGAAGTGGAGATCACGCGCGACGACGGCAGCACGCAGCGCCTCACCACGCGCAGCATCGTCATCGCGGCCGGCGCGCGCCCCTTCGTGCCGCCAATCCCGGGGATCGACGAGGTCGAAGTGCTGACCTCGGACAACGTCTGGAATTTGCGCCAACGCCCCGAACGACTGGTGGTGCTGGGCGGCGGTCCGATCGGCAGCGAGCTCACCCAGACCTTCGCGCGGCTGGGCTCCCAGGTCACGCAGGTCGAAATGGCACCGCGCATCCTGTTGCGCGAGGACCCGGAGGTTTCAGAGCTGGTCACGCAACGCTTCCGCGCCGAAGGGGTTGCCGTACTTCTCGACCACAAGGCCGAGCGCGTCGAGGTGGTCGGCGGCGAGAAGCAGTTGGTCGCGTCGTACCAGGGCCGGGAGGTGCGCATTCCCTTCGACGCCCTGTTGGTGGCCGTGGGCCGCGTGGCCAACCTCAAAGGCTACGGGCTGGAAGAACTCGGCGTTACCACCGCTCGCACGGTCGAGGTCAACGGCTTTCTGCAGACCAACTTCCCGAACATCTACGCCGCCGGCGACGTCGCAGGTCCGTATCAGTTCACGCACACCGCGGCGCACCAGGCGTGGTATGCGGCGGTCAACGCCTTGTTCGATCCATTCAAGAAATTCCGCGCCGACTACCGGGTAATTCCCTGGGCCACCTTCGTTGAGCCCGAGGTCGCGCGCGTCGGCTTGAACGAACTCGAGGCCCGGGAGAAGAACGTTCCCCATGAGGTGACGACCTACGGCATCGACGATCTCGACCGTGCCATCGCCGATGGCGAGGCCCACGGCTTCGTGAAGGTGCTCACGGTGCCCGGCAAGGACCGGATTCTGGGCGTGACCATTGTCGGCGAACATGCCGGCGACCTGCTCTCCGAGTGGGTGCTGGCCATGAAGCACGGCATCGGGCTGAACAAGATCCTCGGAACGATCCACATCTACCCGACGCTCGCCGAGGCTAACAAGTATGCCGCCGGTAACTGGAAACGTGCCCATGCGCCGCAGGCCTTGCTGGCCTGGGTGGCTCGTTTCCACGCCTGGCGGCGCGGCTAAGCGACCGGCGGCGGCTACGACTCCCGTGCGCCTTCGTGCGCGAGTCGGCCGGTGCCCCCTGATTTATGTAAAGCCAAAGGTCCAGATATGCCCAGCACTCGAATCGAATTCACCGGCAGCCTCGGTCACCCGCTGGCGGGTCGCCTCGACACTCCTGACGGAGCACCCCGTGCCTGGGCGGTGTTTGCGCACTGCTTCACCTGTTCCAAAGACACCAAGGCCGCTGCTTACATCGCACGTGCCCTGGCGGAGGCGGGGTACGGGGTGCTGCGCTTTGATTTCACGGGACTGGGCGGCAGCGGCGGCGATTTTGCCAACACCCACTTCAGCTCCAACATCGATGACCTGGTGGCGGCGGCAGACTGGCTGCGCGCCGAACACGGCGTACCGGCGCTGCTGGTGGGTCATTCTCTCGGCGGCGCAGCCGTTCTCGCGGCAGCC
>JAENXP010000086.1 GCA_016649475.1 Burkholderiales bacterium
ATTGCCGATGATGCGCATGTGCGGGACCGATGCGCCGCGGCTCTACGCGCGCGTACTGCCGCGCCTAGCTTTTGGCGTCGGCGGTGATCGCGGTGAGTATGCCCTGCATCAGCGCGGTCGGCGTGGGCGGGCAACCGGACACTGCTACATCGACTGCAATCACATTCGCGACTCGTCCGCAACTGGCGTAGCTCTCGCCGAATATTCCCCCGGTGCAGCCGCAGTCGCCGACCGCGACTACGAGCTTGGGTGCGGGCATCGCATCGTAGGTGCGCTTGAGCGCGACTTCCATGTTGCGCGCCACCGGCCCGGTTACCAGCAGCAGGTCTGCGTGGCGCGGGCTGGCGACGAACTTGATTCCCAGTGCCTCGATGTTGTAATAGGGATTGTTGAGCATGTGAATCTCGAGTTCGCAGCCGTTGCAGGAGCCCGCGTCGACGTGGCGGATGGCGAGCGACCCGGCGAACATGCCGAGGATTTCCTGCTGCAGCTGCTGATTCAGCACGCGCAATGCCTCGTCGGCCTGCGGCGGCGACTCGGTCTTGATGCCGACGCGAACGATCTGTCTCAGCAGTTGATACATGGTATTTGCATGGTCCTTCTATGCGCCGCGACTCAGAACACGGCCCGCTATCCCCGCGTAATTGTCATTTCTTTGCGCGGACGAAAAACCGTCCGTGCGCAATCGGCGATCTTGGATAACAGCAACCCCAAACCCGGGTTTATCAATAACCGTATTTTCCATACGGATGTGCTTTTGATCCGTATAGAAAGTGCGGTTGGCGCGCGCAGCGCGCAAGCCCTTTCGTGGCATGCGAGAGTAGTCAAAGCTGCGTACACAATTACAGATCACAGCCCGAATACGACAGATTGAACGATTTGTTGATCAATGGAAAATCGGGAACGATATTGCCGTTTACCGCAAACGCGAGTGCGGGCCAGTTTTGCCAGGAAGGATCGTGCGCATGGCAGCTGCGAATGCGGCCGTCGGCGCCCGATTCCAGCGCGACCACGGACTCTCCGCGCCAGCCCTCGACCCAGCCCAGCCCCATCCTGCCGGCGGGGATTTCAGGCAGCGGGGCCGCGATTTCGCCCGCGGCGATGTACTCGATCACGCTGCGGACCAGGCGCAGCGATTCGAAAATTTCTTCGAAGCGCATGATCACGCGCGCGGCGACGTCGCCGTTCTTGTGGGTTTGCATGCGTGCGTCGAGCACGTCGTAGGGTGCCGGCCGGGCTTGAGCGCGCAAGTCCCAGGCCTGGCTGCTGGCGCGACCGGCGAGGCCGATCACGCCCAGTTTGCTCGCGGTGTTGGCGGTGAGCCGGCCGCAGGTGAGAAAGCGGTCCTGCAGTCCGGGATGGTCGTCGTAGATATCCTTGAGCAGGCGCACTTCGCGCTCGAGTGGGTCGCACTCGGCGCCGATCGCATCGAGGCCGGCGCGCCCGGGCTCGCAGGCGACACCGCCGGGGACGATGCAATCCATCATGTAGCGGTGGCCGAAAAGCTTCGCGTTCAAGCGCAGCACGTCCTCCTTCAGCCGCATGAACTGCGCCAGACCGAAGGCGAGGCCGCCGTCATTGCCCAGATAGCCGAGGTCTCCGAGGTGGTTGGCGATGCGTTCGCGCTCGAGCATGAGCGCGCGCAGCATGAGCGCGCGCGCCGGCGGCGCCACCGCGGCGATGCTCTCCAGCGCCATGCTGTAGGCCCAGGCGTAGGTTACGGTGCTGTCGCCGCTCACGCGACCCGCGAGCCGCGCGCCTTCTGCCAGCTCCATGCCCTGGAAGCGTTTGTCCACGCCCTTGTGCGTGTATCCCAGATGCTCTTCCAGGCGCAACACCTTCTCGCCGACGATGGAGAAACGGAAGTGGCCCGGTTCTATGGTTCCGGCATGCACCGGGCCTACGGGAATCTCGTGCACACCGTCTCCGGCTACCGTAGTGAAGGCGTAGTCGTCGCCGCCTTGTGCAAAAACCGTCGCCGCTGCTGCGTCGTGTCGCAGGGGCTGGTCCGTGTCCTGCCAGGCGGCATGTCGCAGCCAGGGCCGCCGGTCCGCAGCGTCTGCATCGATACCGAGCAGATCGCGCGCGGCTCGCTGCATGCGATGCGCGGGATAGAAAATCGGCGACAGATCCGGATAGTGCGGCTGGTCCGCGGGCAGCGCGCTGCGCAGCCACAGCATGCCTTCGGGTTTTGCCAGCGCGAGGTGCAGCACATAGCCCTGGCCGTGGTCCTGTTCGTCCGTGCCCCATAGGGCGGCAAGGCGCCCGCCCTGGTCTTTTACCGCATGGCAGATGTCCGGCAGTTCCGCCGCCGTAGTCTGTCCCTGCCACGCCGGCACCGCCCCGGGTAGTTCACTCAGATGCAGCGGTAAGCTTTCAAACGCCATGTGGTTCGAATCCTCCGGATCTCATCCGATCAGCTTCGCCGCTTCGCGGTACCAGTCGACGAGGTAAGGCGGAATGTAAAACCCGAGCGCCAGCACGATCGCGAGGTGCGCGAACACCGGGACCAGCGCCGGCGGGTGTGGCAGGCGCTTGGCATTGGTCTCGCCGAATACCATCGGCTGCACCTTGCTGAACACCGCCGCGAATGCCACGCCCAGGGCGATCAGGAGGAACGGCGTCGCCCAGGGCTGCTGGCGCATGGCGCTGGTGAGTATGAGGAACTCGCTCGCAAACACACCAAAGGGCGGCAGGCCGAGAATCGCGACCGTTCCCAGCATCAGGCCCCAACCCACCGTGGGGCTGACTTTCATCAGCCCGCGAATGTCGTCCATGATCTGTGTCCCGGCCTTTTGTGCGGCATGGCCGACCGCAAAGAATATCGCGCTCTTCGTGAGGGAATGCACCGTCATGTGCAGCAAGCCGGCGAAGTTGGCCACGGGACCGCCCATGCCGAAGGCAAAGGTGATCAGTCCCATATGCTCCACCGACGAATAGGCGAACATGCGCTTGATGTCCTTTTGCCGCGACAGGAAAAAGGCCGCGACCACCACCGATAGCAGGCCGAAGCCCATCATCAGGTGGCTGGCGAAGGGCGCCTGCAGGGCGCCGTCGACCAGCACTTTGCAGCGCAGAAGTGCGTACAGCGCGACGTTGAGCAGCAGGCCCGAGAGCACTGCCGACACCGGCGTCGGGCCTTCGGCATGGGCGTCGGGCAGCCAGTTGTGCAGGGGCACCAGCCCCACCTTGGTGCCGTAGCCCACCAGCAGGAACACGAACGCAAGCGACATCACCGTCGGCTCCAGGCTGCCGGACACCGCCTCCAGCCGCGTCCACAGGAGCGCGTGGCCGCCCGAGCCCAGCACCTTTTCCGAAGAGGAGTAGAGCAGGATGGTGCCGAACAGTGCCTGGGCGATGCCTACGCCGCAGAGGATGAAATATTTCCACGCCGCTTCCAGGCTCGCCGGCGTGCGGTACAGGCTCACCAGCAGGACGGTGGTGAGCGTGGCCGCCTCCAGCGCCACCCACAGGATGCCGAGATTGTTGGTCAGCAGCACCAGCAACATGGTGAACACGAACAGCTGGTACATGCTGTGAAACAGCCGCAGCCGGTTGTCGGACAGCTTGCCGTGCGCGTGCTCGATGCGCATGTAGGGGCGCGAGAACAGCGACGTCGTCATGGAAACGAACGCGGTGAGCGCGACCAGGAACACATTGAGCGAGTCGACGAAGAACTGCTCGTCCGCGGTGACCAGGGGACCCTGCGAGATTACCTGCGCGGTCAGCGCCGCCGCAGCGATGAACGTGGCGATGCTCATGGCGATGTTCAGGCCCGCCGCCCAGTTCTTGTGTCCCCACAGTGCGAGCAGGATTCCGCCCAGAAGCGGCGTGCCCAGTACAAGATAGAGTTGCCAGTTCATGCGGACCCGGCGGAATGCGGAGGGTGTTTCATTCTTCCTTCAATTTCTCCAGGTGGCTGATGTCCAGGCTGTCGAAGCGCTCGCGGATCTGGAAAAAGAACACGCCCAGAATGACCATGCCCACCAAAACGTCCAGGGCGATGCCGAACTCGACCACCATGGGCATGCCGTAGGTGGCGCTGGTGGCGGCGAAAAACAGGCCGTTCTCCATGGCGAGAAAGCCGATCACCTGCGGTACCGCCTTGGAGCGGGTGATCATCGTGAGGAAGGCGAGCAGCACGCAAGCGAGCGCGATGCCCAGAGTGCTTTTGGTGATGGTGCCGGCGAGCTGCGAGATCGGCAGGGCCACGTTGAACGCCAGGATTACAAGCACGATGCCGACGAGCATGGTGGCGGGAATGTTGATCAGCGTCTCCACGTCCCACTTGACGTTGAGCTTGCGGATCAGGCGGTGCAGCACCCAGGGGAGAATCAGCACTTTGAGCACGAAGGTCAGCGCCGCCGAATAATACAGATGATGCTGCGCGGTGCTGAAGGCCACCACCAGGGTCGATAGTGTCAGCGTCAGTCCCTGCAGCGCGAACAGATTGATGAGCGACAGGATGCGCCGCTGCGTCAGCATGGCGAAGGAAAGCAGCAGCAGCATCGCGGCAAGCAGGTTGATGATCTGCGAAGCGAGGGACAGATGCACGTCAGGTTTCCAGCAGGAAGTGGATCAGCATCGCCAGCACCGCCAGCAGGAAGGCCGTGCCGAGGTACTCGGGGGCGCGGAAAATGCGCATCTTGGCGCTCACCATTTCGATCACTGCCATGGCGAAGCCGCCGACGGCGAGCTTGGCCACGAGCGCGGGCAGCGCCAGCAGCAGACCGAGCGCATCGCCGCCCTCGGCAATGCCGAACGGGAAGAACAGCGCTATGCCGATGCACGATTAGACGAAGAGCTTGAGCGCCGCGGACCACTCGATCAATGCCAGGTGACGCCCGGAATATTCCAGCACCATCGCCTCGTGGATCATGGTGAGCTCGAGGTGCGTGGACGGATTGTCCACTGGTATGCGTGCGTTTTCGGCCAGCGACACCATGGTGAACGCAATTCCGGCGAAGGCAAGGCTGGGGTAGATCACGAAGTCCGCATGCGCGAGGTACTGGACGATGGTGGCGAGCGAGGTCGAATGGGAAATCAGCGAGGCGGTGAACAGCGTCATCAGCAGCGCCGGTTCGGCAAGAAAGCCCACCATCATTTCGCGCCGGGCGCCGAGCGAACCGAAGGCGGTGCCGACGTCCATGGCGGCGAGCGAGATGAATACCCGCGCCAGGGCGAATATGCCCACCAGAGCGATGGCGTCGGCGGCGGGCGAGAAAGGCAGGTCGGTGCCGAGTATCGGGACGATGGCCGCTGCCAGGCACATGCAGGAGAACAGCACATAGGGCATGACGCGGAACAGGGGCGACGCACTGTGCGCGAGCACCGCCTCCTTCGCGAACAGCTTCCTCAGGGTGCGGTAAGGCTGCAAGATGCCCGGGCCGCTCTTGTTCTGCAGCCACGCGCGGCACTGGTTGACCCAGCCCAGCAGCATCGGCGCGAGCAGCACCGCGAGCACGATCTCGGTGAGTTGGGCGACCAGTCCGGGCCAGGAAATCATCTGACGAACAACAGCAGCACGAGCAGCGTGACAAAACTGTACATCAGGTACACCGAGATGCGGCCGCGCTGCAGCAGGGTCACCACCCGGGTGAGCGCTTCGGTGACTTTGGCCAGCGGCAGATACAGCCAGTACCAAAAATGATCCTCGACGGTGACGCGGTAGCGCGGTGCCGCGTCGAACTGCGTGGGCAGCTCGCGTTTCATCCGGAAAAACGGTTCGAATACCTGGCGGATCGGCTGGCCGAAGCCTTCGGCGGTGTCCTGCATGCGTGCGGTCTGCGCCGGGAAGCCGCAGTCCCAGGGCGGCGCGCGGCGCACGCGGCCGTGGTAGAAGCGGCGTACGGCGAGCCAGGTCGCGAGCCATACCGCCAGGATCACGAGCAGGAACAGGAACGGCGCGTAGCTCGCGCGGTCCGGACTGATCGGCGCGAGGAACATCCAGCTGGTCGCGTCGGCGCCCAGCGTTTTGCCAAGCAGCTGGCCCGTGACCGAGTCGATGACGCCGATAACCCACACCGGCGCCACCCCCAGCGCGAAGCAGCCGGCCGCAAGCCAGATCAGTCCCGCGCGCTCCCAGATCCCCGCGTCATGCGCTTGGTTCAGGTGTTCTTCGCGCGGTTGGCCCAGAAACACCACGCCGTAGAACTTGACCATCACGTAACCTGCCAGCGCCGCCGCGAGCGCGACCGCGGCCGCGGCGACCGGGATCAGCATGTTCAGATAGGGATGCGGGAGGTTGGGCGTGAACAGAAAGGCCTGCAGCAGCAGCCATTCGGAAACGAAGCCGTTAAGGGGCGGCAGTCCGGCAATGGCGAGGGTGCCTACCAGCGCCAGCCAGGCGACCCAGGGCATGCGGTGTATCAGCCCGCCGAGCTTGCCCAGTGCGCGCTCGTGCGTGGCATGCAGCACGGAGCCCGTGGCAAGAAACAGCAGGCTCTTGAAGTAGGCGTGATTGATGCAATGGTAAAGCGTGGCTGTGAGCGCGAGCGCGGCGAGTGCGCGCATGCCGAACGACTGGAATATGACGGTGAGACCCGCGCCGACCAGGATGAAGCCGATGTTCTCGATCGAGGAATAGGCGAGCAGGCGTTTCATGTCGCTTTGCACCGCGGAAAATACGACGCCATAGAGCGCGGACGCGAGGCCGAGCACCAGGATCACCACGCCCCACCACCACACCTGTGTGTGCAGCAGGTCGAAAAGCACGCGCAGGAGCCCGTAAATCGCGGTTTTCAGCATTACCGCGGACATCAGTGCCGACACCGGCGAAGGCGCTGCGGGGTGCGCCTCGGGCAGCCACACGTGCAGCGGCAGCATGCCGGCCTTGGCGCCGAAACCGAACAGGGCCAGCGCGAACGCGACCGTGGCCCAGAGCGGCGCGAGCTGTACCGAGCGCATGTTGTCGAAGGTATAGTCGCCGGTGCCGTGCAGCAGGCCGAAGCAAAGCAGTATGCCGATGGCGCCGACGTGGGCGATAAGGAGGTAGAGAAAGCCGGCGCGCCGAATCTCGGCCTTGGTGTGGTCGCTGGTGACGAGGAAATAGGAAGACAGCGCCATGGTCTCCCAGAACACCATGAAGCCGTAGGCGTCGTCGGCCAGCAGCACCAGCGCCATGCTCGCGATGAACACGTGGTAGTAGAGGCATTGCAGCCCGGGCGGCGTGCCTTCGCCGCGGCGAAAGTAACCCGCTGCGAACACCGAGATGCCCGCGGTGACGGTGCCCAGCAGCAGCAGAAAAAATGCGGAGAGCGGATCGAGCCGAAGATGGAAGGGCAGGTCGGGCAGGCCCAGCGGCAACACCAGCGACTGGGTGGCACCGCCCAGGGCATTGAGCGCCGCCGCCGCCAGCGCGAGCGCCCCCAGCGCGCCCGCGGGAAACAGCACCCGGCTCACCAGGTGCAGATTGCGCGGATAGAATACGCCCGCCAGCCCGAGCGCGAGCCACAACAGGATCACGCCCAGAATCAGCTGCAAGGCTGAGCCGGGTGCGGGCATTATTTGACTTTCATGCCCGGTTGCGCGCCGCTGTCGGGGGCGAGCAAATAGATGCCAGGCGTATCGCCCGACGCCCCTTTTGGGTCGCCGCTGGCCCGTTGTTGGTCGCCGCTAGCGGCGAGCACCATCCCTTGCGACAGGCCAAATTTCATTTTGCGCGGAGCAAGGTTGGCCACCATTACGGTCAAGCGGCCCGCAAGCAGAGCCGGGTC
>JAENXP010000749.1 GCA_016649475.1 Burkholderiales bacterium
TCCACCTCTTCTACAACCGCCCCAGCTCCGCGGCCGTCTACGCGCCCATCGGTCAGCAACTGCTGCCGCTGGACGACGCCTGGCGCGGCAAGCTGGCCGAACTACCCTGGCCGACCGGAAACCTGCCCGAGGTCATGGGCGGCGGCAGCGCGACCTTGCGCGCGCTCATCCGGGAATATCTTTTCGTGTCGCTGTACCGGGCCTGCGCCGAATCCCTCGCGAGCGAGAACGCGAGCCGCCTCGCGGCAATGCAGCGCGCCGAGAAGAACATCGACGATTTACTGGAGGATCTCAACGGAGCGTTCCATCGTCTGCGCCAGAGTGGCATCGACGAGGAATTGTTCGACGTCGTATCGGGCTTCGAGGCGCTCTCGGGAGAGCGGCGCGAAGCGGCAACATAGAGCATCAGCCATGAAGCAGCCCGAATCATTGGAGCTTGAACCATGAACAGGCTCAAACAGATCTGGAGCAATCTGCTGGGAAGCTTCTGGTTTGTTCCCTCGCTGATTGTCGCGCTCAGCATCGCCCTCGCGGTCGCAGTGGTCGAAGCCGATTACACCGTGAGCAGACAATGGCTGGCCCGCTGGCCGCACGTATTTGGCGCCACCGCGGCGGGCGCGCGCGGGATATTGTCCACGATTGCCGGATCGATGATGGCCGTGGTCGGGGTCACGTTTTCGATGACGCTGGTGACGCTGGCGCTGGCCTCGAGCCAATACACCTCGCGCATCCTGCGCAACTTCATGCGCGACCGCGTGACGCAGGTCGTGCTTGGCATTTTCGCCGGCATTTTCGGCTATTGCCTGATCGTGCTGCGCACCATCCGCGGCGGTGACGAGGGCGCGTTTATTCCGAGCCTGGCAGTGACTTTGGGCGTCCTTCTGGCGATCGTCGGCATCGGCGTTCTCATTTTCTTCATTCATCACATCGCCTCGTCGATCCAGGCCTCGAGCATTATCGCCTCGGTGGCCGGTGAAACCATGGTGGCCGTTGACCGGCTTTTCCCCGAGGCAGCTGGCGAAGGGCCGCTTGACGACGATGAGGATCAGGCACCCCCGCCTTTGCAGGAGCGCAACTGGCAGACCGTCCCGGGCAGGGGAAACGGCTACATCCAAAGCATAGATAACGCGGCGCTCCTGCGGCTGGCACGGGAACACAAGACCATCGTGCGGATGGAATGCGGCATCGGCGCGTTTGTGGTCGATGACGTCCCGCTTGCCTCTCTCGCCCTGGAGACCCCACCGGAAAGAGAGATCACCGCTGCCCTGCAGGCGGCATACAGCATCGACCGCCACCGCACGCTGAACCAGGATTGCGCTTTCGGCATCAGGCAGATCGTGGATATGGCTTTGCGGGCACTTTCGCCCGGCACCAACGACACCACGACGGCCGTGATGTGCGTGGATTATCTGACGGCGATTCTGGCGCGGCTGGCTCCGCGGAACTTCCCTTCATCGTACCGTTATGAGGAAGGGGAGCTCAGGGTGATCGCCATGGCACCGACTTTCGCCGGCCTGGTGGCGGAATCGTTCGATCAAATCCGGGGCAGCGCGCAAGGCAATGTCGCCGTCATGTTGCGCATACTCGGCGCGCTGCAAACCATCGCCAGTCTGACGGCCAGCCCGGGCCGGCGGCGGGTGCTCCGTGAACAAGTCGAATATATCGGCGAATTGGCCGACCACACCGTCGAGTCTGCGCACGACCGGGCACGGTTCGAGAGCCGGCTGGCGCGCGCGCGTTCCGCCCTCGAAACGGAGCAGGTTCTGTCCACCCAAGAACAATCAACAAAGGTTCAACGATGAAAATCAATTCCCATGACTTCCGGGTGCCAGCCGGGGAAAAAGTTAATCTCAAAAA
>JAENXP010000538.1 GCA_016649475.1 Burkholderiales bacterium
CCATGGCGTTTAGCGAAGCTTGATAGAAGATTAGCAGGAGCTGGCGCTCAGCTGCCACCGCCCTCTCGAAAGCCGGTTCTGCGTGCCGTAGTTGCGGATTGGTGCGAAGTTTGATCAAACTGGGCAACACCCGGTGCAACTCATCGGGACGAACCCAATCCGCGTATTCGATCCGGGGCTGATCGTCGGTAACCGGAAGCGCGTTGCCGGCGTACGCTTGCAGTCCCGCGCGGTCCGTAACCCAGGTTGCCATCAATGCTGCGGGCGATTCAATGCCGACTTCGCGCAGGGCGGAAGCCACCCCGGGTTGGCTGAAGCGTTCGACGATGCGCGGCACATCGAGTTCGACCGGCTCAAGCGAGCCGAGCAGCAGCATTTCGTGCAGCTCGGTCGTCCACAGCGAGGCTTGCGGAAACACATCGAGGAAGCTGCGCACCAGCGACCTGGTGTCTTCTTCATTTTGCGTCGGCAGCGGCAGCCACTGTGCAACCAGGCCACGCGGACGCAGCCGGGCGCGCGCCAATTCGTAGAAGCCGGTCGAATAGAGATTCACGACCCCCGCGGCAGAGGGCGGCGGCGGTTCAAGCGTAATAAGATCATAGGCCTGCTCGCTGCTCAGCAACTCGCGCCGGCCGTCGCGCAGGCGTATGTCCAGCCGGGAATCCGTCGCGGCACCGAAATTGCCCTGAAAATGTTTGGTGGCCCGCAGGACTTCAGGCAGCAACTCGGCGACTACCCGCTGCTCCAGCCCGGGATAACGCAGCAGGGCCCCCGAAGTTATTCCGGTGCCTAGCCCGATGACCAGCGCGGATTTCGGCTCGCCGTTATGGATGATCAGCGGCAGCAGCGCCTGCAGGCGCATATAGCGCAACGAAGGCAGGGAGTCGCCGGTATTGGATACCCCCTGGATATACAAGCGGCGAAACCGCTTGTGCCCAGCCGACTGTTGGAGCACCGCAACCGTCCCGCCCTTGCCCTCTTCGTAATAGACCATTGCGCCACCCCGCGTACTGGCCAGCAGACTGGCCAGCCGGTCCGATGGTGTCAGCAGACCTGCGCCAACGGCGAAGGCGGCGATTATGACCGCTGCCCAGCGCGTGTAGCGCATTCCCGCCGGTCCACGCAGCGCCGCCAACAGCCCGAGCAATGCGGCGACGACCGCGAGAATTCCCAGGGTATTTACGAGACCAAAGCGCGGAACCAGCACAAAGCCGGTGATCGCAGTACCTACAATTCCGCCGACTGTATTCAGCGCAACCACTTTGCCGATATCGCGTCCGACGTGCCCGGAATCGACGATCAATTTCAGCGCCGCAGGAAACGCGGCACCGAGCAGCAGCGTCGGGATAAACACGAAATACAGCGAGGCGACGGCAAAGCGGGCGCACATCGCGGCGAGCCTGCTTTCGGTCAGGACAAAGACTGCTCGATCTGCCATCGACTGCAAGGTGGACAGCCACGGTCCAAGCAGGCCTATCTCAAGCACGGCAACCGTTCCTGCAGCCGCGATCAACAAGCCGAACATGCCCCAGGGATCCCGCACGCGGTCGGCCCAGCGCGCAAACAAGGCCGCGCCAAACGCCAGACCGGCGAGATAAGTCGCCAGCATCATGGATAACGCGTAACTGCGTGTGCTCATGAACTGCACGATCGATTGCGACCAGACCACCTCGTATCCGAGCGCCAGGCCGCCGGCAATTGCATAAAAGAGAATCGCCACCGATGCCGATTTCGCCGGCGGTGCGGGAATAGATGGTTGTTCAACTCTGGTATGGCTGGGCGCGAAACGATCGAGCCAGAATCCGCCCGCGGCGGCGAGCGCGCCGATGCCGGCGGCGGCGAGCGCCGAGCCCTGAATCCCGAGCAGCGGGATGAGCAGGAAAGAGGAAACCAGCGCACCGATGATCGCGCCGGCGGTGTTGGCGGCATACATCCAGCCGCCCCCGGCGCCGATCCGGTCGGCTGAAAGCCGGAGAGAACGAACCATCGCAGGCAAGGTGCCGCCCATCAGGAACGGTCCCACGCCGGCCATCAGAAAAACCAGCGCCCAGGCGAGAACAGCGCTCTTTTGTTCCAGCGTCGCAAAAACGGATGCCGTATGAGCGAGCGCAATGGTCATTGCGACACCAACCAGGGCAACGCCGACCTCCAGCGCCGCATACAGGCGCAGCGGCCTTTTTACCCGGTCCACCCAAGGCCCGAGCAACAAACCGCCCAAGGCCAGTCCCGCAAAAAAGGCACTCACGCCAGTAGTAACCGCATAGACGTCGACGCCGACGATCAGCGTCAGCTGCTTGATCCACAGCACCTGATAGACCAACGCGGCGGTGCCGGAGACGACTAGCAGCAGGGCACGAAAAAAAATGCCGCCGCTTTTCCCCGGAACGAGACTACCCGGCTGCCGCGCGGGGTCGGGTCGAGCGACTGATGATCCCAGTTTTCGCGAGCGGGTTCTTTTCGACATGCCAGCCATAAAAAAGGGCCGCACCCGATTGGAACGGGAACGGCCCTGGGATGACCTAAAGTTTCAGCGCACTGTGTCAGTTACTGCCAGCAGCTGGGGCCTTGAGTGTCTGCAGTGCTTGATCCAGGCTAAAGCTACCGACCTTCTGGCTCGGCGGAAATTCCTTGAAAGTGGAAAGGAATTTGCCGACATACTGCTGTGCCGGCACCAGCAGGAAGGCACGCTCCAGCCGCCAGCGGGGATAATCAATAGCCGCGTGGTCCGCACGCTCAAAAGGATCCGAGCG
>JAENXP010000031.1 GCA_016649475.1 Burkholderiales bacterium
ATCCAGACCTGCTCGTCCAGCGTGTCTATCATGCACTTGCGGATATCGGCGGGCAGCTTGTCGAGCTCCTTCTGGTTGATGACGAAGGCATCGGTGCCGGCGATGTTCAGCGCCGGCTTCACGTGGTACTTAGCCACCTCGTACAGACCCATGCTGTTGGCGCCTTGCGAGGCGCCCCAATGCACCCCGTTGATCACGCCGGTCGAAAGCGCCGGATAGATCTCGGGGCCGGGAAGGTATGACGCGGCGGCGCCGCCCGCGGACAGAAAGCGCTGCAATGCGCCGGAGGAGCGGATCTTCAGCTTGCGGAAATCATCGAGCGAAGTGATCGGCGACTTGACCACCATTTCGGTCGGGTAAACCTTGTCGGTCGAGTAGTAGACGCCCTGCGCGGCGACCTCGTCGCGGATCAGCTTCTCGAAACCGAGCTGCTTGTGAAAGTAGGCCACTTCCCACACATTGCGGAACGCGAAAGGCAGGCCCGAGGCGATGCCCGCGGTAGAGACCGTTTCGAGCAGATAGGCCGGTGCGATCGTTCCCATCTGGATGACGCCGCGCTTGACGGCCGGGAATATCTCCTTGGCCGGAAACAGCGCGCCGGCCTCGTGCAATTCGAGGACCATCCGGCCTTTTGTGCACGCGGTCAACTCTCTTTGCAACCGGCCCAGGCTGTCCTTGAAGGAGCTGCTAGCGCTCGGCCAGTGGGACTGGAGGCGCCAGGTGATCTTCTCCTGCGCGGAAACGGCGCCGGAAAATGCGAAGCTTACGACGGCGGTCGCGGCGAGGGCGGCGGCCGGAAACCGGAATTTCGTGAGCGGTGATGTACGCATGGATGGTCTCCTTTGTTGGCAGTTGTATTTTGCATCAGCCGTAATTGCCGGTGTCTTTAAGCACTACGCCTATTCCCCAGCCTGATGCTCGTGACGATACCCGCTTTGTGTACGGATAACAATCGAGATGGCTGGCGATCACCGCAAACCACCACCGGTGCCTGCAGGCGGGATATTCGGGCGGCCGCATTGGGCCAGGTTGCTGCCCCTGGCCTGCGATGCTTGCTGAAATTTCGGCCAGCGTCTGCTAACCTAGAATTCCGGATAAACCAGCGGCGCCGGCACGCTCACCCGTCTCCAATGCGGTGCCTAGGCGCATCCCGGGAAGACTACACTCGTCGAGGCATACAGATCATGCTCTGGTACCAGCTACGAAAAGGCCTACTGAGATCCCGGTTGGGGGGCTCGCGCCGGCCGGGGCTGCAGGCGCATACACCAGGCGTTCCTTCGGACATACCGCCATTGCCCCCGAACCGGGAACCACCCGATATCATCCTGCCTCCACGAAACCCGCCCACCGAGCCGCCGGACAGACTGCCCCCGCCGCCACCGCCACCGCGGGAACCTCCGCGGGCCCCGCCGCGCATCGCCGGCAACTGACAGCGACGCATCACCGCATTTTCCAGGGCACAAGCGGAATCGTTGATCAGCGAACATACGCAAGCGGATAAAGCAACATCACAGCGACCAGCGCGATGAGCAGCAGCGTTGTTACGAGACCGGCTACAGATGCGCTGCGCATGCGGCTCCACAACCACAGCAGGTACGAGCTTTTGTGCTCGTTCACCCATTGGGTCTTCCATTCTGCGCGGGCCTGCGCCGCGAACGCCTTGGCTTCGCTCTCGAGTATCGCGCAGGCCCGCGGATAGTCTTCATCGGCGACCCATATTGCGTCTGCGCTAAGCAGCCTGAACGGCGAACGCGTTTCGCGATACTGAATTCCCGCCTCATCGAGCATGCGCATGATCTCGTTCTCCTGAAGCCCATCCAGAGGCAGTCCGACGAGGCGTTTCATGCAATCGAACCCATCCCGATCACGCGAGCTGGTGAGCGCCGAGTCTGCGCAAATGTGGCGACGCACCGCGCATGGCCACCGCTACTCGCGTCAAGCGGCGGCATGCGCCCGCCCGGCGAGCGCGCGACCCGCCCAGCGTTCGGTGTAGAGGTAAAGCAGGCCAAGAATCAGCAGATTGACCACCCCGGCGATGGAGGAGTTCCGGAACGCCTGCCCGTAGTTGCCGTTGAGGTCGTAAAACAGCCCGCCTTGCCAGCCCCCCAGCGCCATGCCGACCCAGCCGAAAAAAGACACCAGACCGAGCGACAGGCCGGTATTTCGCGGAGGCGAGAACTCGCGCGCGCACAGGATGAGCGCAGTCATCACGCCGGCGTAGCCCAGCCCAAACAGCGCCGCCAGCGTGTACAGCCCGGCGAGCGAGTGCACATACGGAAACCACAGGGCGAGCGAGGTCTGCGCCAGGGACACGATCACATAGGCGCGCAGGTTGCCTATGCGGTCGGCGACGCGCCCGGTGGCGATCCGCCCGGCCACCCCGAAGATCATCATCACCGTCAGCAGGCCTGCCGCCTCGCGCGGGCCCAGGCCGAGATCGGAGCCGAGCGACACCACGTGAACGATCGGCGTCGCCATGCACACGCAGCAGAAGATCACCGCAAGGCAGACGAGCGCGACCAGCCAGTGGCGCGCAATCGCGTAGGGGTTGGGTGCATCGGCGCCCGCGCCCGCCGTGGCCGCCCAGCCAGTTGCGCGCGGCGGATCACGGATCAGCAATGCGAGCGGAATGAGCACTACGAGATAGATCAGGCCCATGGTCTGATAGGCCTCGCGCCATCCCTGCTCGAGTATCAGTTGGCGCGCCAGAAACGGCATGAGGCCCTGGCCCAGCGCGCCGCCGGCCGAGGTAAGTCCGATTGCGAGCCCGCGATTGCGCGCAAACCAGAAGGTCGTAACGTTATTGAGCGGAACCATGATCGCGCCGAAGCCCAGCAGGCCCATCAGCGCGTGGTAGAAGTACAGTTCCCCCGGCGTATTCAGCCCGGAAAGCAGCAGGAAGGCCAGGCCGGGCATGATCGAACCCAGAAGCACCACGCGGCGCACCGGCAGTCTGTCCGAGAAATGTCCCATCACGATGCCGCCGAGGCCGGTCGCGATGGTGACCACCGAATACGCCGCCGCAAGCTGAGCACGCGGCCAGCCGAACTCCACTGCCAGCGGTTTGAGGAATACCGAAATGTTGACGATCGCGCCGAATGCCATGCCTATCATCACCGCGGAGGTGGCCAGAATCACCCATGCGTATGGTTCTTCGCGGTCATGCATGAATTAGAGCCCATTCCAAAATGAGGGGATGCCCCCTCATACTCCCCAAAGTCGGGGGCCATTTCGGCAATTCCGATATGGCTGCTTAGTTTCCTCAAGGTGTCCAGCGTAGCCCGGGTTTTGGGCAGAACCGCCCCCAACCCCAAGTGCTTCCCGCAGCCGGTGGCGTTCCATTCTCATTGTACAGTGCGATATCCGCGTACGGCTTGCGCCCCTGCATGCCTACAGCCTGTCGGTGCGGAGTATGGTAACGGCCCACCTGCCCGTGCGCCGATGCAAACCACATTCCTCTCCGGCAAAATATCAAATGAAGTAATATTGTTGAACGAAAGCATTCCTGATCTGCGCGGCCATGACTAGACAGCAAGTCAGGTTTTGCAGAAGTTTCGATGGCGCAGAAATCGCCTTTGCCGTCACGGGCAAGGGGCCGCCCCAGTCGTCTTGCTTCCGAGCTGGCTGACGCATCTCGAGCATCAGTGGCGCAGCGTCGCCTGGCGACCGTGGCTGGAGGCGCTGTCGGCGCGCTACAGATTGATACGCTATGACCCGCGAGGCTGCGGACTGTCAGACCGGAATGTCGACGACTTGTCCTTCGAGAGCTGGGTTCGTGACGCAGGCGCCGTAGTCGACGCGCTAGGTCTGGACCGGTTTTCCCTGCTCGGCGTCTGTCAGGGCGGGTCGGTCGCGATCGAATTCGCCTCGCGTCAACCGGAGCGCGTGAGCAATCTCCTGCTGTACGGAACCTACGCGCGAGGCAGGTTCCGACGCACCACGAACGCCGAGGAGCCGCAAAAGGCAAAGCTGATGCTCGAAATGCTGGAACTCGGCTGGGCGCATGAGGATCATGCGTTCATGCGTGCCTTTGCGACGCAGTTCCAGCCCGGGGGCTCCATCGAACATCTGCGCTCCTGGTGCGAACTGCAGCGCGTCGCAACGTCCGCCGCGAATGCCGTGCAGCTCACGCGGGTCATGTTTGACGTCGATGTGCAGTCCTCGGCGGCGCGCATCAGCTGCCCGACGCTCGTCGCCCATACCGAGCGCGATGCCGTGGTGACGGCGGAAGAAGGCCGGCTGCTGGCTCAGCTCATCCCGGGCGCTCAATTCCTGCAGCTCGATAGCGCGAACCACTTCATGCTTCCCGAGGAGTCGGCTTGGACAGTCTTCGTAGAGGCCATGCACGCCTTTCTGCCGCCGCCGACCGGCGAAGACGGTTTGTTTGCCGAACTTACCAAGCGCGAAAGGGAACTCCTGCACTTTCTCGCGCGCGGGCTCGACAACCACCAGATCGCCGCGAATCTCGAAATCAGCGAAAAGACGATACGCAACCACGTTTCGAATATCTTTGCCAAGCTGGGCGTTGATTCCAGGGCGCAGGCCATAGTCCTCGCCAGAGACGCCGGCTACGGCGCGCCCCGACCCGGCAGCTGATACGGGACGCCAGTCCCGGGTTCATCCGCGCGCCGAGGGACGTTCTGCGCGCGACGGGACTTGCGCCTCATGCGCGCACATACAGCCTTTGCAATGATCCTTATACCGTAACCGGCATGTCGCCGGAACTGGTTAAAGGAGGATTCCATGAGTACTGATATCGCCAACTCGGGCACCGGCAATGCAATGCGCGCCGGTGCGTCTCGCGCAAGATACACCGCCGCGGTCGGGCTCGTCGCGTACATGCTTGCCGCGCCGGCCATGCCCCTGGCGCAGGGCCAGGCCTACGACGGCGACCCTAACGCAGTTCAGAGCGACCGGTTGATGCTCGCGTACCTGGCTAGCGCGGACGAAATGAAAGATGCCAGGATCGACGACCTGAAGAACACCTATCTGTCCTGCGATCGTGCGGCAATGGGCGGGAAGTTGGACACCCCGGGGATCATGCTATGTTCGATCGTCTACGAGGAACTCAAGCATCGGGCCTTCGGCGGCGACTTCGACAAGTTGCTCGCCTGGTCCAATACACACCCATCCGTGGAAGTCACCGGCCAATAGATAGATCCGCGCAGGCCTGGGCCGGCTGGCGGTCGCAACCGGCCGCCAGCCGGCTCATATATCATCGACGCTGGATAGATGGTCCGCAGCTGCGCGCTCAGCCCGCCAACAGTCCGGGAAGTACCGGAGACGGCAGCATTGCAATTTGCAGATTGACATCAATGAAATAGTACTGGAGGTAGGCCAGCGTCAAAATCGACAGCTGCGCTGTCTGCCACCCAAGCGTACGCCATCCCCGCGGATCCCGGGCACTGGCTGCCTGCTTCGAACCAGGACTGGCGTTCGGTGCTGAAAGCTCCGGCGCTGTAGCTGATACCTTGGAATTTGCCCGGCCCTTCATCGGTGTTTCGGCCGAACCATCAATTTTTTCGGCCACCTGCGCAAAATTGAAATCGGCCACGGTCGAAGGCGAGCTGCGCTGGTCTGGAGCCGCCCTGAGCCCGTCGGTTCCGGCCGGTTGTCCCGCCGCATATGCCCCGATCCCCCTTGCCCCTGCGCCATCCCTGTATTCGCCTGCGTCGCGCTCGTCAGCGTGGGCGGTTTCCGCCGCAGCTTCAGGCGTCGCGCGCGCCAATCCGAACAGATAGTTTTTCGGCTTTCCCTCTGCGAAATTAAGCTTGGCGAGCCTGTCGCGCGCGCTTATACAGGAAGCGCGTGCCTTGGCGAGGTCCTCCTCCGCCTTGGCGACGTCCGCCCTTAGCTGGTCCCGGTCGGATAATGCCGTAGGAATGCCGGATTCCGTCTCGACATAGCCGGAGTTCGCTTTGGCGAGAACAGCCACTACCCTGCCGAGTTCGGCCTCAGCCTCGGCAAAAGCGGCTTCGATGTCCGCGCGATTATTCAATATAGGCTACCGTAGAATTGGGGGTGAGCACGCCGCTCAAGGATACACTCGCATTTCTGGCTTTTGTGCGCATCGTGCTGGCACATACCCTCGAAAATTTATAAGGAATTATACTTGCCGCGCCCGCTGTGGTCAGTAGCCGTCCAGTAAGGTAGACCCGAAAGCAAGGTCGTTTGGTCCAGAGACTGGATCGCGATAGTCGCAGTACTTTGAAATAGTAAAACAATGTTTGCGGTACACGATATCGCAAAATTGGCACTGCGGCCCAGATTGTTACCAAGCCGGAAGGATTTTGGGCCAGCCCGGCCCTTGCGGAGGTAGTCCTCGCCCCTGCAATAATGAATTTCGGCGATTCAAGCGCACGCTTGGCCGTCGAAGGGCGGGTCTAGATAGCGTTGCCGGCCTGATTCTAATCGACCGGGTTGACCCACAGCAGTTCCGGGTATTCTGGATCCCGTACTGTCATATGGCCTAATAGCCGTTCCGAAAATCCGAATCGGCCAAACACGCGGCATACCCCGGCCAACCTTTCCAGACGATGCCTGCGCCCGTCCACAGCATTGGCGAATACCGGAGCTTTTTGCACGCTAAACCGGTTCGCGGCATCGGACAATTTGGTCGGTTCAGTCATCATGGCGCCCTCCGTAGAGGGAAACTATCGTATGGGCGGAATATGCACGGCCAACCGGCAGATGTCGCCGCATGTCATGAAGGGATTCCCGGCAAAGGCAGCAACCCCAGCAGCGCCAGACATTCCGCGGGGCGAACGAGCGCTCCCCCGCTGCGGACCATTGCGCCGGGTGCGGGGCGAGCTTATCAACTCTGCTGGATTAGAAAATCCCGTCGAGCAGCAGCCAGCCACCCCAGGCGATCAGGCCCAATCCTGCAACGCGTGCGGCATGCACGCCCTGTGGGGCGATCTTCTCGATCAGCACGAAGGCGGCAATCGCCGCCACCCAGAGCAGGTTCATCACGCCACCTACGAACAGCAGCGCCATCAACGCCCAGCAGCACCCCGTGCAGTACGCACCGTGGCGCATGCCCATCACCAGCGCGCCTCGAGAACCCTCGCGCCATTCGGTGAGCAGGAATCCCAGGGGGGTACGGCACTTCGACAGACAAGCGTGCTTGAGGCCGCTCCATTGAAACGCCCCGGCGGCGATCAACAGCACTCCCCCCAGCACCGGGCTGGTGCTGACCATCATCGGCGACAGCAGTGCGGCCTGGTGCAGTCCCCACTGAGCCAGCGTTGCGGCCAGGCTGAAGGCGCTCCATACGATGGCGTATCCGGCGAGGAATACCGCGGTCGGCACGACGGCGTTGCCCTGCGCCTGGCGGCGGCGGTGCGTGCTGGTGAAAGTGAGGATCATCGGCGAGGCGGATGGCACCATCATGGCCACCATCATCACCGCCCACATCAGCAGCATCAGCAAAAAATCGACCGCGCCCCAGGGCCGCCATTGGGGCATGGCCATCTCCGGCATCGGCATCGGCATCGCGCTCATGCGCAGAGCCAGGTAAATCATGTAAGCCCAGGACAGCGCGGTGATCCCGGCAAGCCCGGCCAGTACTACGCGCCGGTCGCGGCGGTGGATCGCGTTCATGTCGATGGCAGTCATTTGCGAACTCTCCTGCAGTCTGAAACAAGGTGACGAAAGGCCGGCCCGTTTTGGCAGTTTCGGGGCCGGCCGGCGGATGACTTCCCGCCTCGCCTATGCACCCTGATAGGTGAACGGCGAGTGAAAGCCGTTTTTGTTGCTGAACTGCCAACTCAGACCGTGGTCCTCGTAGCGCAGCGCCTTCGAGCGCGACACTACCCCCGTTTGGCCGGGCGCGATGCACAAGGGGTGGTTGCTGACGGTCACCTTCGCCCCGCCCTGGCCTTCGATGTCCTCTATGGTGGCCTCCGCGATCTTGCCCATATTCAGGCTGCGCTGCTTGCCGCTGACCTGAAAGGTCATCGGAGCCGCCTTTACGCCGATCACCTCGCCGATATGCGAGGCCAGCATGGCGGGATGCCCGCCCGCCTTGCCGGCGAAGATTTGCGTCAAGGCACCGCTCTGTGCTTCGTTGGCTTTATCATCGAGGTAGAGTGCGACTCTCCACTTCACCTGCGCCATGTGCCCGGGCGAGTGCACCGCGAGAGCCACGTTCAGCCCGTCCAGCTTCACGTCGCCGAAGTTGCCCTGCTCGACATGCCAGGCGACCAACGCAGTGCACTCCCCGTCGTTCGGCGCACTTAGAAAAAGGCACGGACACACCGCCTCGCAGTTGCAGGTCTCAAAGTAACTGCCTTTCAGGTTCCAGGTTGTCATGGCAAATCTCCTCTATCGTTGTTGAATGGTAAAACCGCCATATGCAGAACCCGGCATGTTCCGCGGCGGCGGACGACGCATGCCGGCTATTGCGCACCGACGGAGCAGAATCTGGCGATGGCAACCCAGTCTCTTGCATAGCGTGGTGCTCATAGTCGTTTGCTCCTAATTCGGCTCACGAAACTCTTGCGCCTACCCTCATTTCCGCGGAAGCGCTGCTCATTACCGCTGACTGCGCTTCAGAACCACCTCGATGTACTGGCCCGGAGCCAGCAGCGAACCATCTGTCGCGCGGTTGTAGCGTTCGGCCAGCGCGATCAGGTCCGTGGCGAGCGATTTCTGCATGGCCGTATCCAGCGCACCAAACGCCTTTTGCACCGGGCCGTAGTAGGTGCGAAAGACCTCGAGCCAGTGGGCCGCGCTGCGGTAGCGAAATACGAAATCCTTGTGTTCGATGGCAATGGAGTCGAGCCTGTCTCTGAAAAGCTCGCGCAGGCGCTCCTCCATGCCCCAGAGCGCGGGCGACTTCACGCCGGCCGCCGGGGGCAGGTATCGACCCATCAGCTTGAACATCTCGCCGACGAAGCTGGTCGGCGTCCAGTTCGCGAGGCCGATTCGTCCACCGGGTTTGCACACCCGCGCCATTTCGGAGGCGGCTTTGTCCTGGTCCGGAGTAAACATGACCCCGAAGGTGGACAGGACCACATCGAAACTCCCGTCGGCGTACGGCAGATTCTCGGCGTCCGCCTGCTCGAACTGCACCGGCAGGCCTTCTGCGCTCGCCCGGGCGCGCCCGCGCTCGAGCAGCGCCGGAACGTAATCGGTCGAGGTGACATCGGTCCAGCGCCGCGCCGCGGCAAGCGTCGCATTGCCGTTTCCCGCGGCGACGTCCAACACGCGCTCGCCGGGACGCAGGTCGAGCGCTTCGCAGAGCGACTCGCCCACGATCTGCAACGTGATACCGACCACGGCGTAGTCGCCGGCGGACCATGCAAGTTGCTGCCTGCCTTTCACTGCGGCAAGGTCGATGGCGGGAAGCGAAGCGGAAACGACTGCGGACATGGCTCTACTCCTTTTGAAGTTGATGTGAGCACCTCTTGCCGCGGGAGTGCGATCCCGCTAGCTATCGCCGGATCCCGGTTCGGGGCTGCCGATCGACGTGGTGCCATTTCACTCCGCTCTGGAGGACAGAGGGTCACGCAAAGCGGGACAAGAAGCGGGACAAATGCGGGGACTGGGGCCGGAAACTGCTAGAATGAAATTCATCGAAAGTCCCGGAGGGTCAGACGAAGTGCAGGATCGAACGCATTCGTTTGGCTACTGGTTGCGGCGGCGCCGCAAAGCGCTGGACCTCACCCAGGAGGCACTCGGCCAGCGGGTCAGCTGCTCGGGTTTCTCCATCAGAAAGATCGAGGCCGATGAACGGCGCCCTTCGCGGCAGCTCGCGCAAAGGCTCGCCGCATCGCTCGCCATACCCGAGGACGAGCGGCAGGATTTTCTCGATGCGGCACGCGCGCTGCGCGCGGCGAACCATTTGCCGCTGGATGCCTCGCCCGTCACCGCGGCCGCGCACGGCGCCGCACCCGCGTCATCGATCCATACTCCGCTTGCTTCGACTATGCCCCCCCAGGGTGACCCCATGCCATTTGTCGGGCGAAATACCGAGTATGGGCTGCTCACCGGTCTCATCGCGCAGCTCGCCACGGGCGCCGGGCACACCATCCTGATCGAGGGCGAACCGGGTATCGGCAAAAGCCGCCTGATGCGCGAGGTCGGGCGCTACGCGGACGCGCAGGGCTTGCCGACGCTCGCCACGAACTGCTACGAGATCGAACGAGCGATGCCCTACCAGCCCGTGACCGACCTGGTCACACGCGCGCTCGATCGCGTCTCGGCCACCGCGCTGCACAATCTGGCGCCCGTGTCGCTCGCCGAGCTCGCCGCCCTGGTTCCCGAGGTAGGCGAACGTTTTCCGGGTCTGCCGCAGCTGTCGAATGATTTTCCCGAGGCGCGGCAAGCGCGCCTGTCCCGCGCCGTGGGCCAGCTCCTCGAGGCGTCGAGAGGAGGCCGTCCATCCATCCTCCTGGTTGACGACATCCAGTGGGCCGACGACGCCAGCGCGCAATTGTTTCATTACCTTGCCCGCCACGCCGCGCAGAGCCCGGTGCTCGTGATCTACGCC
>JAENXP010000419.1 GCA_016649475.1 Burkholderiales bacterium
CCCGGCGCGCCGGCGAGCGACAAGGCCGCGACAATCAGACTGGTGAGGACAAATCTTGCCCTTTGAACAAGCATGTGCAGAGTCCTCTCGGCCAGGGGATGGAAGGAAATCTTTGCGGCATTTGCCGTGTCACCGCTTTCGAGTATAGCGGAAGGAGCGGGCGCGAAGTCGGCGTGAGGCTTGCCCGCGACTGAAATCGCACCCGCCGCCCTGCGCGCGGGGCGGTCGATCCTGCTCTGTTTTCGCGGGCGGAGCGCCATGAGATCGTCTGCGATGTACGCTGAACGTCGGCGCTGATCCGGTTCACCGCGCACGTTCCGCCGCTGACTCGTCTACAATCTGGAAATAGCGCTTGGGGAAAGCCATGGGAACAGTCGTCGCATTGTCAGGTCAGGTAGGCGGTGCCAAGCTCGCCGACGGGCTGCGGCGTCTGCGCGGCAAGGATCTTGCAGTCATCGTTAATACCGGTGACGACCATGAGGTGTTCGGCCTGGCGTTTTCGCCCGACATCGATACCATGCTGTACACACTGGCCGGGATAGCCAGCCCCGCCGCCGGCTGGGAACCCTGCGGCGAGACCTACGACCTGCACGACATGCTGCACCGCCTGGGCTCGGAGCACCGGGTACGCGTCGGCGACCGCTCCTTCGCACTGCCGCTCTTGCGCACCGAGGCTTTGCGCGAAGAGTGCCTGCTCAGCCAGATCACGCTGCGTTTTTGCCGAACGCTGGGCATAGAGGCGCGCGTGCTGCCGATGAGCAACGACCCGGTGCGCACGGTGGTGATCACCGAAGACGGGCATGTGAGCTACCACGAGTACCTGACCGAGTTGGAGTGCGAGCCCGTGGTAAAGGGGTTCCTGTATGCCGGCGCCGACGTGGCGCGCATTCCGGACGAAGTTCTGGAAGCGTTGTACGCGCCCGACCTCGAGGCGATCGTGCTTTGCCCGGCTAACCCCTACCACACGATACATCCGATGATGGCGGTGCAGGGCATGCGCGAGCTGCTGCGTGAATGCGGCGCGCCGGTCATTGCCGTCAGTCCGATCGTCGGCGACCGCGCGCTCAGGGGCGCGGCGGGCAAGATGATGCAGGAATTGGGGCACGAGGTGTCGGCGCGCCGGGTGGCGCTGGAGTATTACCGCTTGATCGACGGATTCGTGATCGACAGCGCGGACGCGGCGGCCGCCGACGGCATCCGCGCCTGCGGCATCGAAGTCGCGGTGGCTCCGACCATCATGCATTCGGAGGAAGACCGCGTTGCGTTGGCACAGACGGTGCTCGATTTTGCCCGGGTGGTGCGCGCGAACAAGGAAGCAGAACTCGAAGCTGAGCGCAGCGGCTAGAGTCTGCCGACGCTCGTCGCAGGCGCGCCTTGCGCTGCATTCCAAATCGCCCCCTTCCCGCAGGTGTGACGAATGTCGATAACGCCTATGGCGAGAGGGAACCTGCCTGCATTTGACCGGCGCGCGCTGGCGGCGCTGGCGCTGGCGCTGTTGCTGTGGGCGCTGGCGTTTCCGGCGACACGCATTGCGCTCGTGGCTTACCCGCCGGAGCATCTCGCACTTGCGCGCTACATTCTGGCTACCCTGGTGCTGCTCGCCTACTGCGCCCTGGTGCGCGCGCCGCTGCCGCGCCGCGCCGACCTCCTCCCCCTGGTCCTGACCGGATTGTTGTGCGGCACGGCGTATCAGCTGGGCTTCAATTTCGGCATGCGCAGCGTAGCCTCCGGGCCGGCGGCAGTGCTGGTCGATACCGTGCCGATCTTTGCGGCATTGTTCGGCTTTTTCTTTTTGCGCGAGCGGCTCGGCATGCGCGCGGTGCTCGGCATTGCCCTGGGATTCGTCGGCGCCGTGCTGATCGCCTTGGGTGAGGCGGGCGCCGCCGTCTTTAGCTTCGAGCCGGGTGCCGCGTACCTGCTGCTGGCTGCGCTCGCGTTCAGCCTGGGCGCGGTGGTGCAAAAGCCGCTGCTATCGCGCCTGCCGGCGATTCCCGTAACGGCCTATTATTTCGTCGCGGCGACCTTGGGTCTGTCCGGATTCGCATCCGGACTGCCGGCGAGCATCGCCGCGGCGCCGGCCTCGGCAAACTGGGCGCTGCTGTTTCTGGCGCTGTTTCCCGCGGCGCTGGCTTTCGCGCTCTGGTCCTACGCGCTGGCGCGCCTGCCGGTGGCCCAGGTGTCGAGTTCACTCTACCTGGTGCCGGTGCTCACTTTTCCGATTGCCTGGGTCTGGCTCGGCGAAGTGCCGAGCACGCTGTCGTTTGGCGGCGGTGCGGTCGTCCTGGTCGGTGTGCTGCTGGTGCAACTCAAAGGGCGATAGTATTGCGGGTAGTAGCCGGAACCGCGCGTCCAAAACTCCCTTAATTGTTGACCTTCATTTCGAGAGACAAACCAAATGCAACTACAGAACCAGAATCCGGCGCGCATCGGCTTCATCGGCGCGGGCCGGGTGGGCAAGGGCCTGGCATGGGGCTTGGCGCAGAGCGGGCAGCGCGTCGTCGCCGCCGCCAGCCGCAGCCCGGACTCGGCCGGGCAGCTGGCCGCGCGGATTGCCGGCTGCCGCGCTGCCGCGACCGCGCAGGAAGTGGTAGACGCCAGCGACCTGGTTTTCATCACTGTGCCGGACGATGCGATCGCTGCGCTTGCCGCCGGCCTCAAGTGGCGCAAGGACGCGGCGGTGATCCATTGCAGCGGCGCGACCGAAGTGGCGGTGCTCGAGCCTGCCGCGCTCGCCGGCGCGCACATCGGCGGTTTTCATCCATTGCAGCTGTTTGCCGACCCGGAGGTGGCGCTAGCCGGGCTGCCGGGCTGCACCATAGCCATCGAAGCCGAAGCGCCGCTATTGGCGCAACTGGAACAACTGGCGCAGTCTCTGCATTGCCGCACCATACGCCTGCCGCATGGCTGCCGCGCGCGCTATCACGCCGCCGCCCACTACGCCGGGGGCTTCGTCATCGCCCTGCTGAACCAGGCGGTCGAGTTGTGGCAGGGTTTCGGCATTGGGCGCGAGGATGCGATACGCGCACTGCTGCCGCTGCTGCGCGGTACCGCGGCCTCGGTCGAGCGCTCTGGACTGGCGCAGGGCCTGGCAGGCACGTATTCGCGCGGCGACCTGGGCACGCTGGAAAAGCACCTGACCGAACTCGGCCGCGTCGGTCCGGACGCTTTGCACCTGTACTGCGAACTGGCGTTGCGCTCGATTCCGCTGGGGCTGGAGCGTGGCGGTTACGACGAGAGCCGCGCCGAGGAAATGCGCAGGTTGCTGCGGCGCGCGTTGACTTCTTAGTGTCCCGAATCGTTAGTTCGTTGAATAATTGCCCGGCGTGAAGACAATGGTTGAAACAGAAAAGCGGCGAAAACGGCGCCAGACAAGGCGCAAAGCGCAGCAAGGTTGGACACCTTGCGAGCATTTGCAACGCCGTATGGCGTCGTTTCTCGGCGTCTTTTCTTCAGCGAATTAGCGATTCGGGACACTAGGTTCTGGTTAAAG
>JAENXP010000737.1 GCA_016649475.1 Burkholderiales bacterium
GCTTAGGTCGGGGGCAAACTCGGCGTCGTAGCAGACCGGGACCTCCAGCGACGCGATACGCGCCCGCGATGTGCGCAGCCCGCCGCGCAGGCAGTCCTGCAGCAGGCTCTGTGCCGCCTCGACGGGATCGAGTCCCGCCGGCACGCGCGCGGGATCGAAGTGCAGCGCCAGTGAGCCCAGGGCGGGAACGATGTCGCCTATCCAGGGCACGTCCTTCGCGCGCACTGCCTCGGCCAGGCGTTGCAGCCGCGCGTTCACGTCCAGATCGAGGCGGGTGCCGAATTCGGCCAGCACCGCCGAATCGCCGAGTGGAAAAATGCTGAAACCGTTGCCCGCCGCCGCCAATCCGCTACTCCGCCCCGTCCCGCGCGACTGCCGCTCTAGACCACGACGGTCCGCGCCTGCCCCGGCGCGCGCGCCTCGATGCGGCCGATGCGGTAGATGGTCTCGCCTGCTGCGGCGAGCATGCGCTGGGCGGCTGCGGCATCCTGCTCGGCCACGATCAGGGTCATACCTATGCCGCAATTGAACACGCGGTGCATTTCGCCCTCGGCGACGCCGCCGTGCTGCTGCAGCCAGCTGAACAGCGGCGGCATGGGCCATGCGGACTTCTGCAGTACCGCGCTCACGTTCTCGGGCAGGGCGCGCGGGATATTCTCCACCAGTCCGCCGCCGGTGATATGCGCCAGGCCCTTGACCTTGATGCTCTGCATCAGCGCGAGCAGCGGCTTGACGTAAATCCGCGTCGGCTCGAGCAGAACATCGGCGAGCGGCCGCCCGTGGAAGTCCGCCTGCAGGTCTGGCTTTGCGCGTTCGATGATGGCGCGGATCAGCGAATAGCCGTTGGAGTGCGCGCCGCTGGAAGCAAGCCCCAGCACCGCATCGCCGGCGGCGATGTCCCTGCCGTCGATGATCGCGCTTTTTTCCACCACGCCGACGGCGAAACCCGCAAGATCGTATTCCCCCGCCGGATACATGCTGGGCATTTCCGCGGTCTCGCCGCCGATCAGGGCGCAACCGGCCAGTTCGCAGCCGCGCGCGACGCCTTTGATAACGTCGGTGGCGCTGGCAAGGTCGAGCTTGCCGCAGGCGAAATAGTCGAGAAAGAACAGCGGCTCGGCGCCCTGCACCAGCACGTCGTTGACGCTCATTGCGACCAGATCGATGCCCACCGTGTCGTGGCGCTTCAGCTGAAATGCGAGCTTCAGCTTGGTTCCAACGCCATCGGTGCCAGCCACCAGCACCGGTTCGCGGTACTTCTTCGAGATTTCGACCAGCGCGCCGAAGCCGCCGATGCCGGTCAGCACCTCGGGCCGCATGGTGCGCCTGGCGTAAGGCTTGATCGCCTCGACCAGTGCGTCGCCGGCGTCTATGTCCACGCCGGCGTCGCGATAAGACAGGGAATCTTTGGGAGAGATGCTCAAAATTTGTATGTTTGGCGAGATACGGCTACAGTTTTGGGCTTTGCAGCGCCAAGTCTACTTGAAATGACGTCCGAAATCCCGGCCCGGCCGAACTATCTATGGTGGTTTATCTCCAGCGCGGCAGCGATAGCCTTGCCGGGCCCGAGCCGTCCGGGCAAGCGCTGCCGCGCCGGCGGCTCGCAGCGGAAATGATGCAGCAATTGCTCCTGCAGCTGGCTCCGCCGCCCGCGCCCAGTCTGGACAATTTCATTCCCGGCCGCAATGGCGCCGCGTTGCAGGCGCTGCGCGACATCGCCAGCGGCAAGGGCGGCGAACGCTTCGTCTACCTGTGGGGCGAGCCGGGCAGCGGGCGCACCCACCTGCTGCGCGGCCTGGTGCGCGCCGCCGGCGGCGCGGAGGAAGACAAGGTGATTACCGTGGACGATGTGCAGAATCTGGCGCCAGACGATCAGATCAGGCTGTTCGATCGCTACAA
>JAENXP010000271.1 GCA_016649475.1 Burkholderiales bacterium
AAATTCCTTCCGTTTTCAGAGTTGTTGCTATGAGCATCAGAATTCTCTACTTCGGCAGGCTGCGCGAGGAAATGGGCATAGCCGGAGAGATGTTCGAACTTTCAACGGATGTCGGCGACGTCGCAAGCCTGCGTGCGCGACTGGCCGCGCGCGGCGGCAGCTCTGCCACCGCCTTCGACCCGGGCAAGGCGGTGCGCGTTTCGGTCAACCAGGATCTTGCCCGCAACAATACGCCGATCAAGGCGGGTGACGAGATCGCATTCTTTCCGCCGGTGTCCGGGGGCTGAATGCCGGTAAAGGTACAGCAGGAGGATTTCGATGTCGGCGCCGAAATTGCCGCGTTCCGCCGCGCCAACGCCGGGATAGGTGCCATCGCGAGTTTTATCGGATTGGTGCGCGACGTGAACGAGGGCGACGCGGTCGCCGGCATGTCGCTGGAGCACTACCCCGGCATGACCGAAAAAGCGCTCGCGGGCATCATCGACGAGGCAAAACAGCGCTGGGACATCATCGATGCCCTGGTAATCCACCGCGTCGGCGCGCTAATGCCGCTGGACCAGATCGTTCTGGTGGTAGTGAGTGGTGCGCACCGCGGCGCGACCTTCGCCGCCTGTGAGTTCATCATGGACTACCTCAAGACCCGCGCGCCGTTCTGGAAGAAGGAACAGACCGCGCAGGGCGCGCGCTGGGTCGAGGCCAGGGCAAGCGACGATCAGGCGGCCGAGCGCTGGAACCAGGATTGACCTTGTTCCTTGGCTAATACACGCGCATTCCCCCGACGCCGCGCCGTTCTGCACCATGGCAAACACGGGAGAAGGGCGATTTCCCCGCCATGAGCGCCGCCGCTTTCGCAGCGGTAGGCATCGGCGCCGCGACGGGCGCCTGGCTGCGCTGGGGGCTGGGCAATGCGCTCAACCCGGTGTTTCCCACGCTTCCTTTGGGAACCCTCACGGCGAACCTGGTCGGTGGCTATCTGATCGGACTCGCGATAGCGTATTTTGCCGACAATGCCGCCGTTCCGGTGGAATGGAGGCTGTTCATCATCACCGGCTTTCTCGGCGCGCTGACCACGTTCTCGACATTTTCCGCGGAAACGGTCACGCTGTTGCTGCGCGCCCAGTACGCATGGGCCGCCGGGCTGATCCTGTCGCACCTGGCGGGATCGATCGTCATGACCCTGCTCGGCTTTGCGACATTCAAATGGCTGCACGGATGAAGGAGTAAGCCATGCGCGGCATTTCATTGCAATTCTTCGTGCCCGAAGGCGAAAAACACGAGGGCGAGCTGATGTACGAATGGCTGCTCGAGAAGGCGAAAAAGCTGGGGATTCCCGGCGGCTCGGCTTTTCGTGCCATCGCCGGCTATGGCCGCCACGGTGTCCTGCACGAACAGACTTTTTTCGAGCTCGCCGGGGAGCTTCCGGTCGAGGTCGTTTTCATTACCAGTACGGATCTTGCTGAAGAATTTCTCGCGCAGTTGAGGCGCGAGAACCTGAATCTGGTTTACGCCAGGACTGAAACCGAGTACGGAATCATCGGTCCGGAAGGAAAGGATTAGGGAAACGCCGTTCATCGGCGCCCGCCCGGCGCGCGAAACGCGCCTGCCCTGTTTTCTTCCCTACACGGCGCGAAACGCCGGCTAATAAAGTTTCGCCTCGCCTTCCGGCCTGGTCTTGAATCTTCTGTGCACCCAGAAATATTGTTCCGGCATCTCGAGCACGCGCTGCTCGATGAATTCGTTCACGCGGCGCGCATCCGCAATATCGTCACCGCTCGGATAATTCTCCCAGGGCGGATAGAAGGTCAGCACATAGCCCGCGGCCCCCGGCAGTACCCGGGTAATCCAGGGAACTACGGACGCACCGGTCATCTGCGCGATGCGCGGCACCGAGGTAATGGTGGCGGCAGGCACGCCAAAAAAGGGAATGAACGCGCCTTCCTTGACGCCCTGATCCTGATCCGAGGCATAGGTGAACGGGTAGCCTTTGCGCATCGCCTTGACGATGGCACGCAGCCCTTGCTGGCGCGAGTACAGGCGCTGGTTGCCGAAGCGGGCGCGTTTTTCCAGGAGCAGTTCGGTGACGTAGCGGCTCTTCTGGTTTGCATACATGCACACCGCGTCGGTGTGCTGCGTAATCCACTGTCCGCCCGCATCCATGCCGACAAAGTGCGCAGTCAGCAAAATGGCCGGTTTGCGTTTTACCGCGTCAAAATGTTCCGCTCCCTCGACGCGAATCAGGCTGCCGATGCGCGCCGCGCTCGACCACCACAGGATGGAGCGTTCGACGATCCCGCGCGCGAACAACTTGAAGTGATCGCGTACCAGGCGGGTGCGCTCGGCATCGCTCATGTCGGGGAAACACAATGCGAGATTGATCGTCGCAATGCGCCGCCGCCGCGCAGCCAGCGCGTAGAGCAGCAAACCCAGCGCATTGCCGATCCAGACCAGCGCGCGAAACGGCAGAAAATGCAGCAGCCACAACAGGAAGACGCCCAAGCGCGTCATGCTTGATCCTCGATCTTCAATTCCCGTTTGTCTCCGATTGGTCCGATTCCCGGCCGGCGCGACGCAACAGTCATGCCGCCACAGGCTTGCCGCTATTGGTTTGGATCATCAAGGGTTCATTTCAAAATGAGGGGATACGCCCCCAAGGTCTCGATCCCCCTTCCTCGGTCCCGCTTCCTCGGTCCCGCTCGACGGGAGACGGGAGAGGGGAAAGTCCCCTCGGGGGACCTCCCCTCATACTCCCCTTAGCCGGGGGCCATTTCGGTAATTCTGAAATGGCCTCTAACACGCTTTTCGATGGATGAGTTCACGCGAAGCAGCTGCAATGCAAAAAGCGCTTCAGCATCTGCACCGAATCATATACTGACGCAGCCCGATGCAGCGCGCAACCACCGCCAGCAGCGCCTGGGCCGCGAGGGTCGGGACCGCAGTCCGGCGACGGCGTTTGAGCTAAATCAATATAGCTTTCAATATACGGCATTGTCCGGTTGACTATAGCTGCAATGACGTGCACCCTCGGCTTTGTCGCACCTTGATCGAATACGGAGGCACGGGAATTGGTTGCAAGGCATGTCCTGCTGCTGGTTTTGGCGCTTGCCGCGCCGGCCTCGCTTGCGCAAAGCGTTGCGCCGGACGCGTTGCTGCGCTCGGTTGCCGACGAGTTGATCGGCAAGATCAAGCTGGATCAGGAGCTGCAGCGGGGTGATCCCGCGGGAGCGGATACCCTGGTGGAAAGCAGCATCGTGCCCCTGTTCGATTTCGATCGCATGACGCGGCTGGCCGTGGCCCGCAACTGGAACTTGGCGACACTCGAACAGCAGAGCGTAATCACGGACGAATTCAGAACGCTGCTGGTGCGGACTTATACAACTGCGCTCGCGCATTATCGCGGTGAGCCTGTCGTTTTCAAGCAGCTGCGCCCGACGTCGCCCGGCACCAATGTGACCGTCAGGTCGGAGGTGAAGCAGCCGGGCAAGGAACGTATGACCCTGGACTACGAAATGGACAAAACGGCGGCCGGGTGGAGGATCTACAACGTCAAGCTTGCGGACGTGTGTCTCATCAGCAACTACCGGGACGTTTTTGCCGAAAAGGTCCGCGATGGCGGCGTGGACGGGCTGATCAAATTCCTGGTGGACAAGAACCGGGAGGGCGGCTCGAGATTCAATTCCATCGAGCCTTCGATCTGGGAGCAGTCCCGGGTGCTCTACGCCATCTTGCAGAACGCGATCCGGAGCGGCCTGCACTAGCATCAGGGATTCGCAGTTCGAGTCCGGCACGGTCTCTTCATCGACCCGGCTCCTTGAAAATCCGCGACTTGGCCGCATCTGGAAGGCAATGAATCCAGGGAGCTACCAATGCGCTTAGACAAACTCACCACCAAGTTCCAGCAGGCGCTCGCCGACGCGCAGAGCCTGGCTGTGGGCAACGACAACCCCTACATCGAGCCGGTGCACGTTCTCTCCGCCCTGATCGCGCAGGAGGACGGCGGAACGGCCTCGCTGTTTGCCCGGGCCGGGGTCAATTTGGCGCGCCTGCGCGACTCCCTCAAGACCGCGACCGGCCGCCTGCCCAAGGTCGAGGGCCAGGGCGGCGAGGTGTCGATCTCGCGCGAGCTCAACAATCTGCTGAACCTGACGGACAAGGAGGCGCAAAAGCGCGGTGACCAGTTCATCGCCTCGGAGATGTTCGTGCTCGCGCTGGCGGAGGACAAGGGCGAGGCCGGCCGCCTGCTGAAGGACGCGGGAGGCAGCAAGAAGGCGCTGGAGCAGGCGGTCACCGCCCTGCGAGGCGCGGAGACCGTATCCAGTGCCGAGGCCGAGGGCAGCCGCGAGGCGCTGAAGAAATACACCATGGACCTGACCGAGCGCGCCCGTGCGGGCAAGCTCGATCCGGTGATCGGACGCGACGACGAAATCCGCCGGGTGATCCAGATCCTGCAGCGTCGCACCAAGAACAACCCCGTACTGATCGGCGAGCCCGGCGTGGGCAAGACCGCCATCGTGGAAGGCCTGGCCTTGCGCATCGTCAACGGCGAGGTGCCCGAGAGTCTGAAGCACAAGCGCATCCTGTCGCTGGACGTGGGGCTGCTGATGGCGGGCGCCAAGGAGCGCGGCGAGCTGGAGACGCGCGTGACCAAGCTGATGGCGGAGTGCGCAGCGGCGGAGGGACGCGTGATTCTGATGATCGACGAAATCCACATCCTGGTGGGCGCCGGCAAGGCGGGTGGTGGCGG
>JAENXP010000430.1 GCA_016649475.1 Burkholderiales bacterium
GGTTTCGTCCGACATTGCCGGCACGTAGGCGCCGCCGGCGGTGCACGAACCCATCACTACGGCGATCTGCGGGATCCCCGCGGCCGACATATTGGCCTGGTTGTAGAAAATACGGCCGAAATGTTCGCGGTCCGGGAACACCTCCTCCCAGGTGGGCAGGTTGGCGCCGCCCGAATCCACCAGGTAGATGCAGGGCAGGTTGTTCTGCGCCGCGATTTCCTGCGCGCGCAAATGCTTCTTCACCGTCATCGGGAAGTAGGTACCGCCTTTCACCGTGGCGTCGTTCACCACCACCATGCATTCCTGACCCAGCACGCGGCCGATGCCGGTAATGACGCCGGCGCAGGGCGCCTCGTTGTCGTACATGTTCAGTGCGGCGAGTTGCGACAGTTCGAGAAAAGGCGAGCCCGCATCGAGCAGGGTGCGCACGCGCTCGCGCGGCAGGAGCTTCCCTCGGGCGACGTGCTTGGCGCGCGCGGCTTCTCCGCCGCCGGCAGCGACCTGGTCGATTTTGGCGCGCAGGTCGTCGACCAGCGCGGACATCGATTCGGCGTTGGCCCGGAACTCGGCTGAGCGCGCGTTGAGGCTGGTTTTCAGTGTGCTCATGGCAAGGTGGCAGTAGGAATGGGACCGGCGCGGTTAAAACGGGAGCGCGCCCGAAAACCCATTATAGCAACCGGCGGGGTGCCCATCGGCGGCGAAACCGGATACTACCGGGAACCGGCATTACCGCCCGCGCAGGGCCGCTCATGGTTCAGCGGGCTTTGCCCGCCTTCGCGAGCCGCTCAACCGCAATGTTGGGTCTCGGCAAAGTCCGCACATCGGTGCGCTATGGTGAAACGATAGGCGCCGCTTCTCAATGCGACGGTTTCCCTATAGCATCATCTACTACGTCCGCGACGATGAGCTTCGTGTCGTGGCTATCGCCCATCTGCAGGCAGAGGCCCGGTTACTGGGCAGGTCGAACGTAGGCTAGGTCGCCGATGGAAGAATTGAGGCCCGACCCTTTGTTGCTGCGGACGGGCCGCCGGTGTCGTGCCAGGTCAACCGTCGTCGTGGCCCGCAGCAGAACAACACGTTGGGCGTCGTCGTCGTAGTGCCGGAGTACGCCACCGTTCGCGCCGACTAGAAGCCGGGCCATCGCAAAAGGGAGCGCAGCGGCATCATGCAAAATCGTTGGGTAATGTTGCTGGTCCTGTTTATCGCGCGAACGGCAATGGGCTTCCAGTTTCAGTCCGTGGCGTCGGTCTCTCCACTCCTCGTTCGAGATCTCGCGATAGATCTTGCACTCTTTGGGAGCCTTATCGGCGCTTGGATGTTGCCAGGCGCCGTCATGGCAATTCCCGGCGGCATGCTGGGAGGGCGCTTCGGCGACAAGCGAGTCGCGCTTTTCGGTCTGATACTCATGGTGATAGGCAGCGCCGTGACCGCGGGCTCAAATGAGTATTTGACCGCGCTCGTTGGAAGGATCGTCAGTGGCACCGGTGCGGTCCTCCTGAATGTTCTCCTCGCCAAAATGGTCGCGGACTGGTTTGGCGACCGAGACCTCGCGACTGCGATGGGCATCCTGGTTGTCAGCTGGCCCGTGGGAATCGGGCTGGCGCTGGTCGTGCTCGGGCCTTTGTCGGTAGCCACCTCATGGACGTTCGCCCTACAGAGTTCCACAGGGGTATGTGTCGCAGCATTCCTTTTTGTGGCGCTGCTATATCGCGATCCAGTGATTTCAAACACGAAGGCCGTGAAGCCCCATCCAGCCTCACGGTTGACGCGGCAGGAACTGACGTTTGCATCGCTGTCCGGAGCGGTCTGGACGTTTTACAACGTGGCCTACATCATCGTCGTAAGCTTTGCGCCGTTGCTTCTGGCGGATCGCGGGCTGACCGCAGCCAATGCCGCGGTTATTTCAAGTGCGGCCACTTGGCCACTGGTCATGTCGGTACCACTAGGCGGTGTCCTCGCCGATCGAACGGGGCGTGGAGTAGCGATCATGCACGCCTGCTTCATCGCCATGGCTGTCTGCATGCCGTTCATGCTAATGGCGCCATCGCCTCTCATCATGCTGGCCATCATCGGCATTGTGGCGGGGCCTGCCGCTGGGATCATCATGGCGATGCCGGCGCGCGTGCTGCGCCCGGAAGCGCGTAGCCTCGGAATGGGTGTCTATTTCACCTGCTACTACATCGGTATGGCCGTGTTGCCGGGCTTTGCGGGCTGGTGCCGAGACCTCTCAGGTGTCGCGGCCGCGCCTCTTATATTTGCGAGCTTGCTTGTCATCATCGCCATTGCATGCGCAGTATTGTTTCAGCGCCTTGAAAAGCGCTCGATCAAGCTTGCAGCATAGCGATGCGCCATGGATACATGCGCGCCGCCCAACCCTCTAATGCAGCCGACCAGCCGCAAGCGGCAGCCGCAGCTCGTTTTCCACTTAACAAAAGGGGGTTATTCCAGGTGAATACGCTTATCCGAGCCCTGGTTTCCTCTTTCTTATACCTTTTAATTTCTGGGGCATCTGCTGAAGACTGGGTGCAGATTCAAAGCCAAACCAGTGCCGAGGTCTATTACACAGCCGGATACTTGGATGTAGACACAATTTCGAGAAAAGGCGACATAGCTACAGGTTATTTCAAGCCGACTGCAACGGGGTCAGTACTTTGGGTATTTAAAGCCGATTGCGTGAGGGGAAGTATGACTATGAGCTTACACGCTGGTTTTACGGTAGCACGCGCACCGCAAGATGAGTTTGAAAAGAAGTTATATCAGAAACTTTGCAAGCTGCATTAGTTTTACCCCCGTAACCGCAGTCCATGACGCACACACGCGGATCGCTGACATTGTCAAATTGGGAAATTGCCTCGAGGAAAAAAGAACGTAGCTGCCAACTATTTAACAAGCGAAAACTCAAAGAAGGTGAACCCGTTGTCCTGAAGCGTCTCATAGCGGCCTTTACCTTTATCCGAGATGCGAAAGCAGGCGGATTTGACCCCCATGCTCATCCCGCCCATGCTACGTCGTAGCAGAGTCGGACGCCGTCTAGCTTCCAGTGCCCCGTATCGGCACATTTACCCGTTTTGTCATCGGTTCGAAGACATACCGAGCCGTCGGACTTCCACGACCAGTATTTTAATCCCGGGCCGTGTGGGTTCTTCTGTTGCCATATACGATCCGATATTAGATTTTTTGCAGCCTTGGCATCTAGGGTCGCCGCGCTCTCGGCTAGCGCAGCAAACGGCGTCGCAAGCCCTGCGGCAGCGACGAGTGATACAGCCATGGCTAGAAGCGTCTTCGGTTTCACCTTCATATCGTGTTACCCCTTCTTTCTGAGTGCGGTGATACATGGCGATGCCGCGACGCCCGCATTTTGGAAAAGCTGCCGCTCGCCGGAATTCCAGCGGGCGACGGGTGTCAGAGCGAACAGCCGGCTTCGGTTATGCGTTTGCGACAGGGAGA
>JAENXP010000154.1 GCA_016649475.1 Burkholderiales bacterium
CGCCGCCGGTGGCGCGCTGGTCGCAAGCGGCGACGCCGCGCCGGCGCAACTCGTGCTGCGCGCCGACTTGCGCAGCCGGCTCGCCTGGGGCCTCGCCTTGCAGCTGCACCCTTTGTCGGACGCGGAAAAAGCCGCGGCGCTGCGCGAGCATGCGCGCGCTCGCGCGCTCCGGCTGGGCGAGGATAGCCTCGCCTACCTGCTGCAGCACGCGCGGCGCGACATGGCGAGCCTGATCGGCATCCTCGATGCGCTCGACCGCTACTCGCTCGAACAAAAGCGCCCGGTTACCCTGCCCCTGCTCAGGGATGCCCTGGAATCGATGAAAAAGGAATCGCCTTGAAACTGGTACTTTTCGATCTGGACAACACCCTGCTCGATGGCGACAGCGACTACGAATGGGCGCAGTTCCTGATCGAGCAGGGGGTGCTGGAGCGCGCGAGTTACGAGCATCGCAACCAGGAATTTTTCGATCAGTACAAGGCCGGGCGGCTCGACATCTACGCCTTCCTCGATTTCCAGCTGGCGCCGCTGGCGCGCTACCCGCGGGCGCAGCTCGATGCCTGGCACCAGCTGTTCATGCAGCAGAAGATCCTGCCGAAAATCTCCGCCGCCGCGCGCGGGCTGGTCAGCCAGAGCGTGCAGGCGGCGCATCTGTGCGCCATCGTCACCGCCACCAATTCCTTCGTCACCGCGCCGATCGCGCGTGAATTCGGCGTGGCGCATCTGGTCGCTACCGAACCGGAGCAGATCGACGGCCGCTTTACCGGCAAGGTCAGCGGCACGCCGTGCTTTCGCGAAGGCAAGGTTACCCGCGTGGAGCAGTGGCTGGCCGCGCAGGGCAGGCGCTGGGGCGATTTCTCGGAGACCTGGTTTTACAGCGATTCACACAACGATCTGCCGCTGCTGGAGCGGGTGTCCCACGCGGTTGCGGTCCGTCCCGATCACCCGCTCAGGCAGGCGGCGCTCGCGCGCGGCTGGGAGATCATCGCGCTCGATTAGCAGGGGGCGCGTTCGCGGGGAGAATTCACGCCCCGAAGGTCTCGATCCTTTATCGAGGGAAAGGTCCCCTTGTTCATCGGACGACGGCTTTTCCCCGGCCGCGGACGCCTTGTTTGCTTCCGGCCAGCCCAACTTAAGGTATCATCCGGCACACAGCAGCCTTGCGTCCGATCTGCTTGTCCAGGGCGACTCAGCCGCTAATCGACTTGTTCTGCAGCTTTTCTACAGCCTCCTAACCTGTTCATTTCCGAACTTTGATCAAGAAATTCATCCGCCGCATGTTCAACATGGGCGCCGAGCCCCAGCTGATGGTCTACGGGCGCGACAAGCACGGTATCGCCCGCAGCTCCATCAGCCGCGGCGCGCTCAAGGTGTGCGAGATTCTGCAAACGCACAAATTCTCAGCCTATATCGTCGGCGGCGCGGTGCGCGACCTGCTGCTCGGTGTGGTTCCCAAGGACTTCGACGTCGCCACCGATGCGCATCCGGACGACGTGCATCGCCTGTTCCGGCGCTCGCACCTGATAGGCCGGCGCTTCAAGCTGGTGCACGTGCTGTTCGGGTCTGAAACAGTGGAGGTGTCGACTTTCCGCGCCGGCGAGGGCGGAGAAGCCGTCGAGCACGGGCGCCTGCTGCGCGACAACGTCTACGGCACCCGCGTGCAGGATGCCGCGCGGCGCGATTTCACCGCCAACGCCCTGTATTACGACCCGCATGACGAAACCGTGCTCGACTACCACGGTGGCTACGCCGACGTGCGCAAGAAGACCATGCGCATCATCGGTGACCCGATACTGCGATTTCGCGAGGACCCGGTGCGCATGCTGCGGGCGGTGCGCTTTGCCGCCAAGCTCGGCTTTAGCATCGACCCGAAAACCCGGGCGCCGATTCGCGAACTGGCCGACCTGCTGGAGAATGTGCCCGCGGCGCGCCTGTTCGAGGAAATGCTGAAGTTGTTGCTGTCGGGCCACTCCGCGGCCTGCCTGGCGCAGTTGCGCAAGGAAGGCCTGCACCACGGCCTCTTGCCGCTGCTGGACGTGATCGTGGAACAACCGCTGGGCGAGCGCTTCCTGCGCCTCGCGCTGGATCAGACCGACACACGCATCCAGACCGGCAAGTCGGTTTCCCCCGCATTCCTGTTCGCCGCCTTGCTCTGGCACGAGGTGCTGGCGGCGTGGAAACTCAATGAAGGCAAGGACATGCGCACCATCCCCGCGCTGTACCTTGCCATGGACGAGGTGCTGGACGCGCAGACCGACAAGCTGTCGATTCCGCGGCGTTTAACCACGACCATGAAGGAAATCTGGGCGCTGCAGCCGCGCCTGGAGCAGCGCTCGGGCAAGCGCGCCCTGGTGCTGCTCACCCACCCGCGTTTTCGCGCCGGCTACGATTTCATGCTGCTGCGCGCCGAAAGCGGCGAAGTGCCCATGGAATTGGCCAACTGGTGGACCCGCTTTCAGGATGCGGAGCTGGAAGAGCGCAATGCCATGCTGATCCCGGACGCAGCGCCGAAAAAACGGCCGCGCCGCCGGCGCAAGAGCAAGGCCGCGGATGCGCCAGAGCCGGCGCCGGTCCAGGATGATCCGCCAAATTGACCGCGGCGGACGCGGACCACGCAAAGATTCTGTCTGAGCTGTCCCGCTGCTCTCCGTCGGCACATTCAATATTGACACCGATGCACACCGCCTTCATCGCCCTGGGCAGCAATCTCGGCGATCCCGGGGAGCATGTACGCAAGGGAATCGCGGCGCTGGCCGAAATGCCGCAATCGCGGTTTGTAGCCGCATCTTCGCTCTACCGCAGCGCTCCCGTCGGCGCCGTCGACCAGCCCGATTTCATCAACGCCGTGGCGCAACTGTCCACCGGGCTCGCGCCCCAGCCCCTGCTCGCGGCCCTGCTCGCAATCGAAAACCGCTACGGCCGCGAGCGCTCTTTCCGCAATGCGCCGCGCACCCTCGACCTGGATTTGTTGCTCTACGATGCGCAGTGCATAACCGAGCCCGGACTCTGCGTGCCGCATCCGCGCATGCACCTGCGCGCCTTCGTGCTCGCGCCGCTGCTGGAACTCGCTCCTGCCTGCATCATCCCCGGCATCGGTCCCGCCGCGGACTTGCTGGCGCGCTGCAGCGACCAGATCGTACGCAGACTCGCGCCATGAACATGAATCCGGCCGAGGATGCGCGAGCCGCGGATGCGCTGTCGTTTTGCGGTGTTTCATGTCTCCTGCAAGCGCCCCGTACTGTACATGAGCTGCGGCTGCGCTAAAGCCGGACCATGCGCGGGCTGCCATGTGTATCATGGGCGCCTTGTATTTGCGCTTTCCCCCTGATGGAAAAATATCGCTACATCGTCGTCGAAGGCCCCATAGGCGTAGGCAAGACCAGTCTGACCCGGCGCCTGGCCGAGCACCTGAATGCCGAACTGCTGCTGGAGCATCCGGAGCAGAACCCGTTCCTGGCGCGCTTTTACCAGGATATGGAGCGCTACGCCCTGCCGACGCAATTGTTCTTCCTGTTCCAGCGCTTCAGCCAGCTGCGCGAGCTCGCCCAGATCGACCTGTTCAGCCAGGTGACCGTAGCCGATTTCCTGCTCGACAAGGACCCGCTGTTCGCCCGCCTCACCCTCAACGACGATGAGTTTCATCTGTACCAGCAGATCTACGCGACGCTGTCGCCGCAGGCGCCGCGGCCGGACCTGGTGATCTATCTGCAGGCGCAGACGGAAACGCTGGTGGAGCGCGTCAGGCGCCGCGGCGCGGAGATCGAGCGGCCGATTTCCGAGTCCTATCTCGCTCTGGTGGCAGACGGCTACAACCGGTTCTTCTACCACCACACCGGCACGCCGGTGCTGATAGTCAACTCCGAGCGGCTCAACTTCGTCGACCGGCCCGCTGATTTCGAATTGCTGCTGCAGCGCATGGCGGGAATGCGCGGGCAGCGCGAGTTTTTCAACCTAGGCGAATAAGAGCCCATGACCATGGATATCGTCACTTCCGTCACGGCCTTGCGCGAGCGGCTGCAGCGCGAGCCCAACAATGTCTTCGTGCCCACCATGGGCAATCTGCACGAAGGGCATATCGACCTGATACGCATCGCCAAGCCCAAGGCCGCGTGCACGGTGGTGAGCATATTCGTCAACCGCCTGCAGTTCGGACCGAAAGAGGATTTCGAGCGCTACCCGCGCACTTTTCAGAACGACTGCGACAAGCTCAGGAGCGCCGGCGTAAATGTGGTGTTCGCGCCGGACGAAAAGGAGATCTATCCCGAGCCGCAGACATTCGCGGTCGAACCCTCGGATCTGCAGCACATCCTCGACGGCGCGTTCCGCCCGGGGCACTTTCGCGGCGTGGCCACGGTGGTGCTGAAGCTGTTCAATATGGTCATGCCGCACGCGGCGATCTTCGGCAAGAAGGACTATCAGCAATATCTGGTACTGCGCGACATGGTGCGCCAGTTCGCGCTGCCGGTGGAAATCATCCCGGCCGAGACGATACGTGCGGCTGACGGCCTGGCGCTGTCCTCGCGCAACGCTTACCTGACCCCGGCCGAGCGCGCCGAAGCGCCGCGCTTGTATTCCTTGCTCCGGGATGCCAGGGAAAAGGTTGCCAAAGGCGAGCGCAATTACCAGCGCATAGAACTCGAAGCCATGGCGCTGCTGTCGCAAAACGGCTGGGCGCCGCAGTACGTCACCGTGCGCCGCCGCACGGATCTGCAGGCGCCGGCGCCCGAGGATAGCGAGCTGGTGGTGCTCGCCGCGGCCTATCTCGGCAAGACACGGCTCATCGACAACGTCGAAGTGACGCTATAAGGCGTTTTCGAAATGGCTACATTCGGCAATCATTTCTGCGAGAGGACGGACATGCAACTTCGAATCAAAGGTACTGTGGCGCTCGCTTGCGCAACCCTGCTGCTCGCGGCCTGCAGCAGCGTAAGCCTGAACACATTGCCGTTCAGCGGCACCAAGGAACGCGATACTTCGCGCCCGCCTGAGGGCGCCAGCGTATATCTATGCGAAGGCGGCAATCGGCTTTTCGTGCGCTATCTGGACAACGGTGCCGCCGCCTGGGTGATCCTGCCGGAGCGCGAATTCCGTCTGAGCAAAGCCGGTTCAGGTTCCAGCACGCGCTACAGCAACGGCGCTGACACGCTCGAGCTCGAGGGGAAGGAAGCCACGCTCTTCGACGGCGCAAAAGCGACTCACGCCGGCTGCAAGGCGGCCGGTGGCTGACGGACAGCCTGGCTCACCGGGACGCGGATCTACCCCCTGGCCTTGGTCGTCGACTGCTGCGGATCGGGTATGCGTCGGGGCATTTAGCGTGCCTGACCTCCTTAACAAATTGACTTGCTTGAAGCATGACAAGGCCTGGCACAGAATGGGGTATCCAGGCCGCCGTTTTTCGGCGGTCGACTTCAAGTTGGGCGTCACTGCCATTTTCGGACGCTACCATAGTCAGTCGAAAAGCCAAGCGGGGTAAAATTTGAGCGCCAAAACTACCCAACAAAGTAAACTGACGAATGCAAATTATCTCAACTACTCAATCCAGAGGCTAAATAATGACCGAGGCAGAATTTCGCGCACAGGCGATTGCGAACGGATTCAGTGAATTCCAGGTCAAGCACTATGTCTCTGATCTCGACGGTCCATTGCACACACATGACTTCGCAGTAACACTGCTGGTTACTGAGGGAGAATTCGCTCTGCAATTTGAAGACCGAAAGGCCATATATCAGACCGGCGAGTGCTGCAACCTTGCCGCAAATGTCATGCACGCGGAGCGCGCCGGGCCAAAGGGCGCTGTAGTGCTTCTCGCGAAGAAGGAGTAGAACACTGCTCTGTCAATGGACGCGAGTGATTTCAGGGCATCGAATACATCGGCTTTGCGCGCAAGCTCGCTCCAGCAACTCGCTATCGCTATGCAGGCCGCAAGCTGAACTGCGCAAAGCGCCGTTTCAGTAGATCAAGGTCTGGCGAAGGCGCATTTCCCTGTGGCAGGAATCCGACGCCGCGGCTCGCGCGGAATTCCTGCAGTGCGTAGCGGCGCACTCCCAACTCATGCAAGGTCCGCGTGAGGCGATCAAGTTCCTCCGGCGCGAGGAAATTGGCGTGCCAGGTGGTGCGAAACTCGTAGTCCACGCCGCTTGCAAGCAGCAGCCTCGCGCTCTTAAGCGCCGCCTCCCCGCTCGCGCGCACGCCGGTGATGCGCGCGTAGGCCGCGTCGAACGGCGCCTTGGCGTCGAAGCCGACCCAGTCGAC
>JAENXP010000499.1 GCA_016649475.1 Burkholderiales bacterium
GAATACCGCCTTCTGAAGGTATGCAATTTGCTGAATCGCCCAAGTCGTGAGCCACTAATGGACTGGCGTCGTCAAACACGCGATAGCCACGCAGAGTGCAAGCGACCCCTTGGACATGACTTGGCACCAAAGCTTCTCTGGGGCGGTAAATGCTGCCAGGGCGGTCGCAGAAGATCGCGACCCGCTTGATCCCGACGGATGTCTGGTGCGATTCGGTTCGCAACCGACGAGCGAGAAAGAGGGCGCGGTCAGTACTTGCAGGATTGACGGTGGCTGGCGTGGTTACTCGGGCACCGCCAGACGAAAGGGGCGGCCTCAGACAAACCGGATCTACTGCCACCGCGCCACATCGCTAATCTACCGGCAGTGACGATCCGCGTTTTGGAAAAGCTGCCGCTGGCGGAAAATTCAGCAGGACCGGCGCGCCAGGGCCTGATTCGCTCTCTATCTTCCGATATCGCCAATCCAAGTTTTGTCGCGCGCACGTCTGACGTTCAACGATGCGCTGCCGCGTGCGCACTCCTTTTGCGTTTCCACACGGTCTGGGCCAATTCCGGTCATTCAATGACCCTGTCCGCTTGAATCAATATTGGAGTCGGCATCTTTACGCCGATCGCTCTGGCAACGCTGCGATCGGCGCCGTTGCGAGAGACGAGCGGGATTGATTTTCCTATCCCTCGTCTCGGCCATGGTGCTGGTCACACATCTCCCCTGACATTCGGGGCTTTGTAAGGCATCCGTAGGCCAACGGTTACCCGGATGTAAGACCTCCCCGCCCACCATGCATCCATCGGGAACTACTCCCGAAGGAGAACAACCCATGGCAGCCGTGCTGGTGCAAGGGGAACAACAGGTCAACGATGTGCACTCGGCCCTCAACCCCACCTGGGTCAGGGAAACAATCGACGTACGCTCGGTAGGCGGCATCCGCAGCGCGTTGCGCCGGGCCCGGCGACGCGGACTGCCGCTCTCCATCTGTGGCGGACGGCACGCCATGGGTGGGCAGCAGTTCGCGACCGATGCGCTCCTGCTGGACACCCGGAAGATGCGCCGGGTGCTCGGTTTCGACCGTGCGAGGGGGCTGGTCGAGGCCGAGGCCGGCATTCAGTGGCCCGAGCTGATCGCCTGGCTGCGCCGTGTGCAGCAGGGCGAGCCCAATCCCTGGGGCGTCGCGCAGAAGCAGACGGGGGCCGACGACTTCACGCTGGGCGGCAGCCTCTCGGCTAACATCCACGGGCGCGGCCTGGCGATGCGACCGTTCATTGGCGACATCGAGGCGTTCAGCCTGGTCGACGCGGAGGGAACAGTCCGGCGCTGCAGCCGCACGCAAGAAGTCGATCTGTTCCGTCTCGCCGTCGGCGGCTACGGCCTATTCGGCGTCATTGCCAGCGTCACGCTGCGCCTCGCCCACGTGCGCAAGCTGCGTCGCGTGGTGGACATCATCGACCTCGACGCGCTGCTACCCGCTCTTGCGGAGCGCATCGCCGCAGGCCATCTGTACGGGGACTTCCAGTTTGCCATCGATCCGCATAGCGAGGCGTTTCTGCGGCGCGGCGTGCTTTCCAGCTACCAGCCGCTAGCCGACGCCACCCCGATGCCCGAGCGCCAGCTGTCGCTCGGCGATCAAGACTGGGAGCGCCTGATCCACCTGGCCCATACCGACAAAAGCGCGGCCTTCGACCGCTATGCAGGCTTCTACCTCGCAACTTCTGGCCAGATTTACTGGTCGGACACGCAGCAGCTGAGCACCTATCTCGTCGGTTACCACCGACGGCTGGACGCGCAACTGGGACACCGCGGCTCCGAAGAAATCACAGAGATCTACGTGCCGCGCCCGGCGCTGGTCGATTTCATGGCGGCAGCTGCCGCTGATTTCCGCGCCCACGGCGTCGACTTGATCTACGGCACCGTGCGCCTGATCCGGCGCGACGAAGAAAGCTTCCTGCCCTGGGCGCGCCAGGACTATGCCTGCGTCATCTTCAACCTGCACGCCTGCCATAGCGCCGCCGGCAAGGCCCACACGGCCGCCGCGCTGCGGCGGCTGATCGAGATGGCGATCGCGCGTGACGGCAGCTTCTACCTCACCTATCACCGCCACGCGACCCGCGCACAGGTCGCACGGTGCTATCCGGGATTCCGCGACTTCCTCGCCGTGAAGCTGGTCCACGACCCGCAGGAGCTGTTCCAAAGCGACTGGTACCGCCATTACCGCAATCTGTTTGCACAGGAGCCTTGCCATGAGGGAGAACAAGCCCAGCAGGACCGCATCGGTCGTCGCTGCCAGCCTGGTGTATCTGCGTAGCGACGCGCGGGTCGGCGACCTGATCAGCGACGACACGGTCCGCTACTGCCGGCAATTTCTGCGCAGTGCCGGCTGCGGCCGCCTGCTGCGCCTCGCCGAGCACGCGCGTCTGCGCGGCGCGGTCCGGCTGCTCGAGCGCATCACGCTGCCGGGAATCATGCTGCACTACGCCCTGCGCAAACGCTTCCTGCGCGACTGGGCGCTCGCCAGCATCGCCGAAGGCTGCAGGCAGGTCGTGGTCCTTGGTGCGGGCTTCGATCCCCTGTGCCTCGAGCTGCATCGCCGCTTCCCGGACGTGCGTTTCGTCGAGATCGACCATCCCGCCACGCAGGCAGCGAAGCTGGCGGCGCTGGCGGAACTTGGGCTCAATCCGCCCAACGTCCGCTTCGTCGCCGCCGACCTCGCCCGCACGCCGCTGGATCAGGCGCTGGGCGGATGCACCGAGCGGTACGGCGGCGCGCGCACCCTTTACGTCGCCGAGGGCTTGCTCATGTATCTCGAGGCGCACCAGGTTCTGGGCCTGCTTCACCGTGCGCTGCAGGCTGCGCCGAGCCGCATTGCATTTACTTTCCTTGAGCCGCAGGCCGATGGCAAGCCTAATTTCCGCAACTCCAGCAAGCTGATCGATCTGTGGCTGAAGCGAACCGGCGAGCCGTTCGCGTGGGGAGTCAGCCGCGTCGATCTCCGGGACGGGCTGAAGCGCCTGCGCTGCAC
>JAENXP010000251.1 GCA_016649475.1 Burkholderiales bacterium
CAAACCCAAGCTGCACCACCCGACCCTGCAGAAGAACAAGGTCGGTTACACGCGCCGCGACTACGAAGGCAAAATCTCCACGCTCTGCGCCGGCTGCGGTCACGACTCGATTTCGGCTGCCATCATCCAGGCCTGCTGGGAGCTGGACATCCAGCCGCACCGCGTGGCCAAGCTCTCGGGAATCGGCTGCAGCTCGAAAACCCCGGACTATTTCCTCGGCAGCTCGCACGGCTTCAACAGCGTGCACGGAAGGATGCCCTCGGTGCTGACCGGCGCCAATCTGGCCAACCGTGAACTGATTTACCTTGGCGTCTCGGGTGACGGCGACTCAGCCTCGATCGGCATCGGTCAGTTCGCGCACATCATGCGCCGCGGCGTGAACCTGACCTACGTCCTCGAGAACAACGGCGTCTACGGCCTGACCAAGGGCCAGTTTTCGGCCACCGCCGACGCGGGCTCCAAGTCCAAGCGCGGCGTGGTCAATCGCGATGCGCCGGTCGATACGGTGTCGCTTGCGCTGCAACTCGGCGCGAGCTACGTCGCGCGCAGCTTTTCCGGCGACAAGAAGCAGCTCGTGCCGCTGATCAAGGGCGCGATCGCCCACCAGGGCGCGGCCTTCATCGATGTCGTCAGCCCCTGCGTCGCGTTCAACAACCACGAGGGCAGCACCAAGAGCTACGATCACGTGCGTGAGCACAACGAGAGCGTCAACCGGCTCGACTTCTGGCCGACGCGCGATGCGATCAATGTCGATTACGGGGAAGGGGCCGTGATCGACGTGCCGCAGCACGACGGCTCCATCCTGCGCCTGCGCAAGACCCACACCGAATACGATCCGCTCGACCGCGTAAAGGCGCTCAACTACATAGCCGAGCATCAGGCCAAGGGCGAACTCGTCACCGGGCTGCTCTATATCGATCCCGAGGCGGACGACCTGCATGCCCACCTCAACACAGTGGACACGCCGTTCAACAAGCTGGGCGCGGTAGAGCTATGCCCCGGCACCGGGCCGCTGGAAAAACTTAACGCGTCTTTGCGCTAGCCGCGCCCGCGGGGCGGATTTCCAGCGGACGCAGGGTTCAGGCGCAGTTCCAAGGCGGCGCGACCCGCCGTCGACAGCGGCCATACGCTTGCCGCCGCACTCCCTGCGATTTCCGGCGACGGCAGGCCCGATCCGCCTGGCGCTCAGTTCTTGAGCGCCTTCTGTACGTTCTGCACCAAGGTCTCGGCCGGGACCGCACCGACTATGGCCAGGGAGAGACCGGTCTTGTTGTTGCGCACGATTACGCCGGGTGTGCCGGTGATGCCGCTGCGCATTCCGTCGGCGATGTCGTCGCGCACGAGTTGCGCCATGGCCGGATCGCGCGCGCATGCGTCCAGGGCGGCGACATCCTTCGCGCCGGCGGTCTGCGCGATTTCCCTGATCTGCGCATCGCCGCCCGGCAGTCCTTTGCCATTGGCGTTGGTGAGCTTGAGCCAGGTGTTCGCAAAAATAAAGAAACCCCTGGAATTCGCCTGACGGCCCACGCATTCGGCATAGTAGGCGCCGCGTTTCGCAATTTCGCCGTGGAAATCGAGCGGAAAATGGCGGAACACCACGTTGGCCTTGCCGTCGAATTTCGCGATTGCCTGCTCCGGTGTTCCGACGAAGCGCTTGCAGTAGGGGCACTCGAGATCGTCGTAAACGATCACGCTCACCTCGGCCTGCGGGTTGCCGAAGATGCGGTCGCGCTCGGCGTCCACCTTGCGCGCATTCTTGGCCGCTTCGGTGCGGGCGCGCTGCTGTTCCTGCTGCTGCTCGCGCTTCGCCTCCTGCTGGCGCTGGATGTGCCGCTGGATGCCGCGGTCGATGGCGGCGTCGAGCGCACCCGAGTCCTCCAGGCGCTTGATCAGTGCTTCGATCTGCGCAGAGTCCCGGGCTTCTGCTGCCGCCAAGCCCTGCAACGGCGCTCCTGCCAGTGCCAGTATCACAACCAACCATGTCTTGTGCACCACGTTCTCCTTGATCGGCGAGCAATAGGTATATGCAGAACATGATAACCGCAAAAGGCCGGGACTCCCGCGGCTGTCGCAGGGAGGTGGGTACAATACACGGAGTTTTACTTGGCATTGCGCACGAAGCAGCCAATAGAGGAGTACCGATGATCGATCTGCACTACTGGCCCACGCCCAACGGGTGGAAGGTGTCCATCATGCTCGAGGAATGCGGCCTGCCCTACACGCTCCGGCCCGTCAACATCGGCCGCGGCGAGCAGTTCTCTCCCGAATTTCTCGCGATCAGCCCGAACAACCGTATGCCGGCCATGGTCGACCATGATCCTCCGGGTGGCGGCGCCCCCGTTGCGCTGTTCGAAAGCGGAGCCATCCTGATTTATCTGGCGGAGAAGACCGGACGCTTCCTCCCCGCCGATCTGCGCGGCCGGCACGCGACGCTGCAGTGGCTGATGTGGCAAATGGGGGGGCTGGGGCCGATGGCAGGGCAGAACGGGCATTTCCTGCTGTATGCGCCGGAAAAGTTACCCTATGCGCTCGAGCGCTACTCGAAGGAGGTCAATCGCCTGTACGGTGTGCTCGACGCGCAGCTCGCGCGCACCGGGCAGTATGTCGCCGGAGGCGAATATACCATCGCCGACATCGCGATCTTCCCCTGGATTCGCACCAACAAGGCGCAGCAGATTGCGCTTTCGGAATTTGCGCATGTCGAACGCTGGTACAAGCAACTGTTCGAGCGCCCGGCCGCCAGGCGCGGGCTGGACCTGGGCAAGGAGCTGCGGCTGCCGAAAATGGACGAAGAGGCGCGCAAGGCCCTGTTCGGCCAGACTGCGCAAAGCGTGCGCGACGGCGTGCACAAACCCCGCTAAGAGCAATCGAGGACTCGCCATGATCGAATTCTTTTTCGACTGCTCCAGCCCCTGGACCTACCTCGCGTTTCACAATATCCAGCCGCTCGCGGCCGAACTGGGCGCACGCATACGCTGGCGCCCGTTTCTGGTGGGCGGCGTGTTCAACAGCGTCAACCCGAGCGTCTACTTCGCGCGCGAACACCCGGTACCGGCGAAGCAGACCTACCAATTGAAGGACATGCAGGACTGGGCGCGGCAGGCGGGACTGTCTATAAGGTTCCCGCCCACGGTATTTCCGGTCAGCAGCGTAAAGGCCATGCGCGGCTGCATCCTGCTCGAGCCGCAGGGAAAGCTCGTGCACTTCGCGCAGGCTGCGTTCGAGGCCTACTGGGGCGAGGATCGCGACATTTCGAACGATGCGGTCCTGGCCGAGGTGTGCGCGCGCGCCGGAGTCGATGCAGCCGCATTCTTCGCGGGCATCGCCAGGCAGGAGATCAAGGACCAGCTCAAGGCCAACACCGACGAGCTGATCCGCCGCGGCGGCTTCGGTTCGCCGACCATGTTCGTCAACGGCGAGGACATGTATTTCGGCAACGACCGGCTGCCGCTGGTGCGCGCGGCCTTGCTGCGCAAGCCAGGCAAATGAGGCGACGCTGATGCAGCGCTTTATGAACATGGACGCATAGCATGCTCAATATCGCCGCCGCCTGCCTGGTCATCACCGCGTTACTGGCTTACCTGAACCACCGCTTCGTCGGCATGCCCACGACGATAGGGGTGATGGCGACCGCGCTGGTTTTCTCGCTCGCGCTGGTCGGCCTGGACGCGCTGGGCATGTCCTACGGCTTGCGCCAGTACGAGGAGTCGCTGCTGCGCTCCATCGACTTTGCCGACGTTCTGATGCAGGGGATGCTGTCGTTCCTGTTGTTCGCCGGTGCGCTGCATGTCGATCTGAGCGAATTGCGCGCCTACCGCTGGGCGGTGGGCGCCCTGGCCGTGTTTGGCACGCTGCTGTCGACCCTTGCCGTGGGTTACGGGATGTGGTTTGTGCTGCCGCTGGTTGGATTGGAATTGCCGCTCATGTACTGCCTGCTGTTCGGCGCCCTGATCTCGCCCACCGATCCGATCGCGGTGATGGGCATCCTCAAATCCGCAGGCGCGCCGAAATCACTGGAACTGGTGATCGCGGGCGAATCGCTGTTCAACGACGGTGTCGGGGTGGTGATCTTTTCGCTGCTGCTGGGCATGCTGGCGAGCGGCCTCACGCCCACCCCCGGCCAGGCTCTCGAATTGCTGCTGCACGAGGCGGGCGGCGGCCTGCTGTTCGGCCTCGCGCTCGGCTACCTGACCTTCCTCATGCTGAAGAGCGTGGACAACTATCACGTCGAAGTGCTGCTGACGCTGGCTGCGGTCACGGGCGGCTACGCCCTGGCGAACAAGCTGCACGTGTCCGGCCCGCTGGCCATGGTGGTCGCGGGGTTGATCATCGGCAACCACGGCCGCGCGCTGGCAATGTCGGACACCACGCGCCGCAACCTGGACTTGTTCTGGGAACTGATAGACGAAATACTGAACGCGACGCTGTTCGTGCTGATCGGCATGGAGATCGTGCTCGTGGCGTTTTCCGGCCATGTGCTGGTGGCGGCGCTTGTGGCTGTGGCGGTGACGCTGTCGGCCCGCTTAATCACTGTCGGATTGCCCGTGGGCCTGCTGCAGCGCGCGGTCAATCTGCCGCGGGGCTCCTGGAAGGTGTTGACCTGGGGCGGTCTGCGCGGCGGCATATCGGTGGCGCTGGCGCTGTCGCTGCCGGCGGGGCCGGAGCGCAGCACGGTCGTTGCGCTGACCTACGGCGTGGTCGTGTTTTCAATTCTTGCGCAAGGACTTTCCATCGGTTACGTCGTGCGCAAGGCGATCGCGCGTAGCTGATGCGGCTGGTACGGCTGTCGCGGGGAATTGCGCACATGATGAAGCTATTGATTCGGATACGAGGTTCGCATGAAAACGGTCGCATTGCCCTGCGGTGAGCGCGTCCCTGCTTTCGGCATTGGTGCCTGGAACATCGGCGACGATGCCGCGACGCGCGCCGAGGAAATCGCGACGCTGCGCCTGGGCCTGGACCTGGGCGCGCGGCTGATCGACACCGCGGCCGACGCCATCGG
>JAENXP010000759.1 GCA_016649475.1 Burkholderiales bacterium
CAGCGTCAGATGTGTATAAGAGACAGCGTCGGCATAGGCCAGGCTGTCCTTGCGGATGTAGGGCGCCATGTAGGTGTCGAAGGACGAGAACGCCTGCGCGCCGGCCCACTCGTTTTGCAGCGTACCGAGGAAATTGACGATCTGCCCGACCGCGCTCGACATGTGTTTGGGCGCCGCCGCCTCGACTTTGCCGGGCACGCCGTTGAGACCCTCGTGCAGCAGCGTGCGCAGCGACCAGCCGGCGCAATAGCCGGCGAGCATGTCCAGGTCGTGGATGTGGATGTCACCCTCGCGGTGGGCACGCCCGGCCTCGGGCGCATAGACGTGGTTGAGCCAGTAGTTGGCCACCACCTTGCCCGACACGTTGAGAATCAGGCCGCCCAGAGAATAGCCCTGGTTGGCGTTGGCATTGACGCGCCAGTCGCGCCGCTCCAGATATTCGTTGATCGAGCTCTCGACGTCCACCGCGGTGCGGCTGTCTTCGCGCAGACGCCGGTGCTGCTCGCGGTAGGCGATGTACGCGCGCGCGCTAAGGTAATAGCCCGCTTTGAGCAGCGCCAGCTCGACGCTGTCCTGAATGCGTTCGATGTCGGGCACGACGCCGGCGGGCAGTGCGGCAATATCGGCGAGCACGCGCTCGGCCACCGGGTCCAGTGCCGCGCGCTCGAACTCGCCGGTAGCCGCGCGGGCACGCTGCATCGCGTTGACGATCTTGGCGGCGTCGAACGCGACCAGCTTGCCGTCGCGCTTGCGGATGCTCTGCGGCAGGCCGGCCAGTTTGAACAGAGGGGAATCGGGCGGAACTTGGGTCATGGCTGTCGTCCTGTATCTGTCCTTTTTTAACCCGCTATGGAGCAGGCGCGCCCTTTTTCTTATGCCGCGGCGTAGAGCGCCCGCGTGGCCATTCTGCAAAACGCCCAGGATGTCCAATACAAGATACTGTGGCGAGAACGCAATTTAGCCCAACCTATAGTGGTCCGCAACGGCACCGGGCCCGGCAGAACGGATTTTTTTGGATTTTGTGACCTGGATCAAAAACCGGATCGCGGCCGGTTCCGGCCGACACAGCCGCGCCCGACGCGGCGGTACGCGCCGCCAGGCGGCATTACGACTGAAACCATGGGCGCGGCCGCTTTTCGGCTGCGCCGGCGGCGCGGGGGGCGCCGCAGGACTAGCTGGGATAGGGCTCTAAAGTGATCTGGTCGACGGGACAACCCATCGCCTTGGCGATCGCGTCCAGGCTGCCGTCGTCGACCGCTACCGGCTGAAAGTCTTCCGACCCGCCCTTGCTGTCGATAAAGGACTTGGCAGCGCCTTCGGTAGTCCAGATAACGACCGGGTCGGGAACCACGCCGGCCACCTGAACGCAAATCGGGAAACCATCGGCCTTGTAGACGATCGCATACATTAGCAGTCTCCAAATGCAACGGGGCCGAGGACCCCACCCAAAACATACCGAAAACCCTGTCTGGGGCAGGGCTTCGACTGTAACTTTAACCCAATTCAGCCGCCGTCGCGCAAGCCTTGCGGACGCTCGGCGCTGTGCCACCCGGGCAGGACGGGTGCCGTCCCTGCTAGGGCTGCAGCGACGGCGGATCCTTGCCCGGCGTAGCCGATGCCGGGTGGGTGATGCGGCGGAATAATTGCCGGAATTCCCTCTCCTCGTCCACACCCCCGTGCGGCGCGCCCGCGGCAGCACAGGCGGCGTCGATGCGCGCCCAGTCCTCGTCGCTGAACAAGGCCTCCGCCAGCGGCATCACCAGGGTTTCTTCCTTGTCCATGTGCCTGATATAAAAGGCGCAGAAACCTTCGACCGCCGCGGCGAAGTCGGCGAACTC
>JAENXP010000780.1 GCA_016649475.1 Burkholderiales bacterium
CCGCAGCGGCAGAGACTCCGATCCCAAGCGCAAGCACCAGCGGCACCGTCACCGGTCCGGTGGTGATCGCGCCGCAGTCCCAGGCCAGCCCTAGGATGGGCGCCAGACGCGGATCGAGACCGGCATAGATGGAAGCAGCGAGGCAAGGCAGCAGCACTGCGATCACCAGCGTCTTCATATGCCAGCCGAAGATGAAGCGCAGCATACCCAGAACTACGGCGGCGCCGACTCCGGTGCCGACCGCGAATACCAGGCGATCGGGATAGCGCGTGAGCAACAGGTGCAGCCAGGGCGTGCGCGACGGATCCAGCCCGGCGCCTGCGGCGCGCAGCGCCCCGATCGCCGGTTCGGCGAAGGTGGCGATCCCGCCGAGCAAAAACGCAAATGCGAGCACCGCGGTTGTCGGAGAGCGATCGGGCAGCTTGAAGCCGATATTCTCGGAGAACGGCATCAATCCATACTTGACGCCATCCATGAAAAACATGAGCCCGAGCATTACCGCCAGCATGCCGAAGGCGATCTCCTCTCCCTCGATTACGCTGGAGCGCAATGCGGCAATCTGGAACAGCGCAAGGAACAGGGCCAGGGGCACCACGGCGCGCGCCTGCTCCAGAAAGCGCACGCTGACATAAGGTGTGAGCAGACGGTGCAGGTCGATGAGCCGCAGTGCCGGCGCTGCGCCCCCGCCATGAGCGTGCGCCTTGGCATGAACCTCGCTGTAGCTCACCAGGCGCTGTTTTACGCGCACCGCGCTCAGGAATTCGCCGTAGCGTATCCTCGGCACTGGACGTTCGCTACCGCCGGGGGCCATGGCGTCAGGCCAAGTTGTCTATTGTGCCTAGTTTTTGGCTGGTTCCGCCGGCTTGGCTTCCTGTGCTGGCGCCGCCGGAGCGCCCGACTGCACAAGTTCGATTTTCGCCTTGGCCTTCATTGCTTCCAGAAAAGCTCTCAGGTTCTGTTCTTTCAGGTGCTGCGCCAATTGATCCTTGATCTCATCCAGCGGCGGCGCGGATTTGGGCCGGGTGTCCTCCAGCAGTATCACGTGATAGCCGAATTGGGTCTTGACCGGCTCTTCGGTGAATTTGCCCTTTGCCAGCTTGACCACGGCCGCCGCAAATTCCGGAACCATGCCGCGCGGATCAAACCAGCCCAGCTCGCCGCCCTTGACCTTCGAGCCGGTGTCCTTGGATTTTTCCTTGGCGAGCGCCTCGAATGCGTTCGCGTTCTTGTTCAGCTTGGCGATGATCTCTTTGGCTTCGGCTTCCGTCTCGACCAGGATGTGTCGCGCCTTGTATTCGGTGCCGCTTTCCTGTCCCTTCATTTTTTCGTACTCGGCCTTGAGCATGTCGTCGGTCACGGGGTTGTTCTTGTAATAGTCCTGCACGAATGCGTCGACCAGAACGGACTGCCGGCCCAGCTCGATCCGATCGATTACCTCAGGCTTCTTGTCCAGGCCATTCCTGACAGCCTCCTGAGTGATCAAGAGCTGCATGGCCAAGCGCTCGATGAATGACTTGCGCGCCTCGGCACTTGCTTCGCGGCCGAGATCGGAGCGCTGCTTGAGCATCATATCGACCATGCTCTCGCTGATCGTTGCCCCGTTTACCGTGGCGGCTACGGTATTCTTGGCCGTTCCTGCAGCTGGCACTGCATCGTTGGAACTACACGCACTCAGCGCAAGCAGCGCAACCGCGCTGACCAGAAGTATCCTGGACTTGATAAACATTTTTTTGCATTTTCCTATTCAGAGGAGTGGGCTCATTCGAGCA
>JAENXP010000258.1 GCA_016649475.1 Burkholderiales bacterium
GCTCGCTATCGGCATGCTCGTGCTCACGCGCGGGCTGCCGCAGTCATCGTTTGTTCCGATCGGGCCGGATTTCTATCCGCGCGTCGTGCTGATCATCATGGTGGTGCTCTCCGTCATTCTGATTGCATCCGATGTACTGCAGAAGCGCAAGTCTGCGGCGGACACACCCGCCGGCGCTGAGGCGCCAGCGGAAAAACGCAACTACCGGCTGGTCGGCATCACTTTTGCCGTGTTCGCTGTCTATGTTGTTCTGCTGCCGCTGCTCGGCTATCGTCTCGCTACTCTAATTTTCATGGCCGGATTGCAGAGTGTATTCCAGCCGCCTCACGGCGCGCGCGGCTGGATCGTACTGTTGGTGTCCGCGCTGGCCACGACCGTCCTCACCTACGTCGTGTTCGAGCACTATCTCTCTGTGCTGTTGCCTCGCGGAAACTGGACCGGGTGGTGAACGATGTTTGAACTCCTGCTTGCCGGAATCGAAAACGTCATTCACCTGAAGTACCTGGTGCCCTTGTTCCTCGGCACCCTGGTCGGTTTGATAGGCGGCGCCCTGCCCGGCGTCACCATCACCATGACCATCATCATCGTGCTGCCTTTCACCTTCGGCATGGATCCGCTGCAGGGCCTCGCAACGATGACCGGCGTATACGTCGGCGGCTCCGCAGGGGGCGCAATCACTGCCGCATTGATCGGCATCCCCGGCTCGCCCTCGGCGATTACCACTACCTTTGACGGCTTTCCGATGACCCAGAAGGGTCAGCCGGGGCGAGCTATCTGGCTCGGCATCTGGTCATCTTGTTTCGGCGGATTGCTCGCCGGCATTTTCCTGATCGGCGCGACCGCACCGCTCGCCGCGATTGCGCTCGAGTTCGGCCCCTGGGAATACTTCTCCCTGTTCGTGTTCGCCTTATCCATGGTCGCCGGACTCACCGAGGGGTCGCTCGTCAAAGGGCTGCTCTCGGGAACGATAGGCCTGGCCATCACCATCGTCGGTTTCGATCCTATCATGAGCGTGCCGCGCTTCACCCTGGGCTCGGAGTTCCTGCGCAGCGGCTTTCCGTTTCTGCCGGTGCTGATCGGTATATTTGCGTTCGCGCAGCTGATGACTGACATCGAAAAGATGAACAAATCAGAGCAAACGAACGCGCCGATCAAAGCCCCGCCGCTCACAGTTTCTCACCACAAGGTGCTATGGGAGATTATTTCCCGGCCCTTTCTGTTCGTATGGTCGACGCTGGTCGGAATTCTGATCGGAGTGCTGCCCGCAATCGGCGGCAGCGCTGCAACCGTCATGGCGTACGACCAGGCGAAAAAGTTTTCAAAGCATCCGGAGCGCTTCGGCAAAGGCAATCCCGAGGGCATTATCGCCTCGGAGGCTTCGTGCAACGCCAACGTGGGCGGATCGCTGGTTACCATCATGGCCTTCGGCATTCCCGGCGACGCGGTGACCGCTGTGATGCTAGGCGCCATGACCATTCACGGCATCCAGTCGGGCCCGCTGTTCGTGAGCCAGCATCCGACGATAGCCTACGGCATTTACGCTGCCTACCTGCTGGCGCATCCGATCATGGTGCTGATCTGCGCCCTTGGCGCGCGCCTGTTCCTGCGCGTGGTAACGGTGCCGAAATCCATGCTCATTCCCAACGTGCTGGTGCTCTGCGTGATTGGCGCTTTTGCCCTCAACAACATCATGGAAGACGTGGCGGTGCTGTTGCTGTTCGGGTTGATCGGCTACGCGCTGGTAAAAGCGCGCTTTCCGCTGGCGCCACTGATCCTGGGGCTGATTCTGGGTGACCAGATCGAAGTCAACCTGCTGCGCGCGATCATGAGCGATCCCAATCCCTGGCTGTTCTTCACCCGCCCGATTTCCGGCTTCCTGCTGGCACTGTCTGTCGGTTCGGTGATTTTCGCCCTGTGGCAGCACCAGCGGCACAAAGGCCGTAGCGCAAACGTCGAGCAGGAACCCGACTTCTAGTCCGGCGTCGGCAGCTCGCTTCCCGCAGCATCACTCAGGATGGCCGCGTTCGTTGCTGCTTTCGCCTGACCGCGCGGACTCCGGCGAAACAGACTTCGAACTATCGTCATCGAGCACGATATCAAGCCCGGGACTTTCCAGATCGTCGAACTGACCACCCTTGAGTGCCAGCCAGAACACCACGCCGATCACGAACACGAGCACCACACTAAGCGGGATAAGCAGGAACAGAATATCCATGCGCTCAGCCAGCCTCTGCAGGAACGCGCGGTGCGCCTGCGTCCGGTGATCTGCCTGGCCGCCGCAACAGGCGCAGCGAGTTGAGGATCACGATCAGGGAACTAGCCGACATGCCTATGCCCGCCATCCACGGCGTGACCATTCCCAGCGCCGCCAAAGGTACCGCCATTAAGTTGTAGGCCAGTGCCCAAAGCAGGTTTTCGCGGATGATGGCAAGTGTTGACGCGGCGGTCTCGAAGGCTGCGCGCAAGTCGTCCAGGCGGCCGGAAAGCAGCACCGCATCGGCCTGACGTTGCGATATCCACGCGCCGTCGCTCATGGCTATCGATACGCCGGCCTGCGCAAGTACCGGAGCGTCATTGATACCGTCACCTACCATCGCCACCACCCGGCCTTCGCGCTGCAGCGCCTGCACGTAGCTCAGTTTTTCCTGCGGCGACGCGTTGGCGATCGCGAATTCGATCCCCAGAATCGACGCGATCCGTTCCACCGCCTCGCTGCGGTCGCCACTAAGCAGGTGTACCCGTTTCCCGGCTCGCTGCAGGGCATCAATGAAGCCGCCGGCGTCGGGGCGCAGCGCATCTTCGAACACAAACAGGGCGATGCAGCGGGATTCATCTCCGAGCATGGCCACGGAGCTATCGGCTGGAAGCGAGGCGGGTCGCCACTGCGAGGGCTTGCTATACGCCGCCATGACAAATTCCGGTCGACCCAGGCGATATACATGGCCATCCAGTTCCGCCTCCACGCCCAGTCCCGCATGGTGCTTTGAATCGCGCATGGCAGAAGCCTGCGGCCCTGCAGCCAGCAGAGCCTTCGCGGTCGGGTGCATCGATCCTTGCTCCAGCACCGCCGCGATGAGCAGACAATCCGCCTCCCCCATTTCCGCGAGCAAATCAGTGCGCATCAGGCGCAGTTGCCCAAGGGTCAGCGTGCCAGTCTTGTCCAGCACCACATCGGTGGCCCGCGCCAGGGTTTCGACCGCATGGCCACGGCAGACGATCATCCCCTGCCGCGCAAGCCGGCCCGTTGCTACGGTTAACGCGACCGGCGTCGCCAGCGACAGCGCGCATGGACAGGTGACGACCAGGATGGACACAGCCACCCACAACGCACGACCTGGTTCAATCAACCACCATGTCGCGGCCGCGCCGGCCGCAAGCACCAGCGTCACGGCCACGAACCAGCCCGTTACGCGCTCGGCGTTGGCTACCAGCCTCGGGCGCTCAGCCGCCGCCTGCTGCATCAGCCGGACGATGGAGGACAGCACGGTATCCGCGCCTATGCGTTCTACCCGCATCAGTAACGGGTCCGCGACATTGGTCGAGCCGCCCGTAAGGCGGTCACCCGCTTGCCTCTCTACAGGATTGCTTTCGCCCGTGAGCAAGGACTCATCGACGAAACTCTTGCCATCCACGACCACGCCATCGACGGGGACACGTTCCCCCGATCGCACCAGCACCTGGTCCCCTGGCCGCAGGGCGGAAACCGGTACTTGCACGGACTCGCCTGCGGCATCCAGTCGCATAGCCACTTCCGGAATTGCACGAGACAGGAAATCCAGGCTGCGCGCCACCGCATGTCGCGCCTTGATCTCAAGGTATCTGCCGCACAGCAGCAGGAACACGAACATGGAAACTGAGTCGAAATAGACTTCCCCATGCCCGCTGAAGGTAGACCATGCGCTGGCCGTGAACGCAACCCCTATGCCCAATGCCACAGGCAAGTCCATGCCCATGCGCGCGAGGCGCAAATCGCGCCAGGCTGAGTAGAAAAAAGGCTCGGCGGAATAGGCCACCACCGGCAGAGTGAGCATCAGGCCGGCCCAGCGCATCAACTGCTCGATGTCTGCCGTCATGCTTCCAGGCTCGGCCAGATATACGGGCAGCGCGTACATCATCACCTGCATCATTCCGAATCCGGCCACGAACAAGCGCCACAGGCTCCGTTTCTGCTCGGAGCGTTGCGCGGCTTCCTGCTGACGCACATCGTACGGATGTGCGCGGTAGCCGATATGCCGGACGGTGGCGAGAATCTCGCTCAGCTTTATTTTCCGCGGATCCCAGCGCAACTGTGCGCGGTGCGTTGTGGCATTGATGCCGACCCCGAGCACTCCTGGCAAGCGCCCGAGCACGCTCTGGTTGAGCCATACACATGCGGTGCAACGGATGCCTTCGAGCATGAGCGCAGCGTCGCATTCGCCGGTGGCGGCCGTGTGGACAAAGCCGCGCTGCACCTCAGGGTCATCGTAGATGCGGAAATCTTCGGTTTCGCCCGCCTCGGCCGTGGCTGCGGGACTGGTGCGTTGCTCGTAATATCCCTGCAATCCGTAGCCGAGAATTGCCGCCGCCACGGCTTCGCAGCCGGGACAGCAGACCGGCTGCCAATGGCCGTCGACCTTTACGCGGTAACGGTCCGGGTCGGTAACCGGCAGCGCGCAGTGGAAACAGGACTTGGCACCCGCATCCTGTACCGCGTCACAGGGTAAACCCGGAGCCATGCGGATTGCAGGAGCCTCGCGTCTTGATAGAGTCATAGATCTGCGATTGTAGGTGGTCGCACCGAAGCGCGCTATGTCGCGCCGACGTGCCATTGACTCGATACCAGGCAAGCGTTGCAGAAAGCAAAAAGCCCCGGTTTGAAGGCCGGGGCTTTTTGTTTTTAGGGACCTGACGATGACCTACTTTCGCATGGGTAATCCATACTATCATCGGCGCGAC
>JAENXP010000191.1 GCA_016649475.1 Burkholderiales bacterium
CCGTGGGCGGCGACCTGTTCGAGGTGGCCGGCCTGCATGCAGGTTACGGCGCGGAACCGGTCCTGAAGGGCATAGACCTGCGCGTGCGGCAAAACGAAATGGTCGCCGTGCTGGGCGCCAACGGCGCGGGAAAGTCGAGTCTGATGCGCGCACTGGCAGGCTTGCACCGGCCAGTACAGGGCAACATCAAGCTGGCGGGAACAGACCTGCAGGGGCTGCCCGCGCACAAGGTCGTCGCCCAGGGCGTGGTCCTGGTGCCCGAGGGACGGCAGGTGTTTCCCGAGCTGAGCGTAAGCGACAACATTCGCCTGGGCGCTTTTCTCCGGCGCGACGCACAGGAGCACGAGATCGAGGCCATGCTCGATCGTTTCCCGAGGTTGCGCGAGCGCCGACACCAGCGCGCCGGCCTCCTGTCCGGCGGTGAGCAACAGATGCTCGCGGTGGCGCGCGGCCTGATGTCGCGGCCGCGCCTGCTGCTGCTCGATGAACCGTCGCTGGGCCTCGCTCCGGCTGTAATCAACGACCTGTTCGCGGTGCTGGACAGCCTGCGCGATGAGAAGGTAACCATTCTACTGGTGGACCAGATGGCCGGCCTCGCGCTCGCTCTGGCCGACCGGGCCTATGTAATCGAGAGCGGGGCCATCGTAGCCACGGGGTCCGCGGCAGAGATCGCCGCGGACGGCGCCTTGCATCGCACCTATCTCGGCATGCAGACGGACGCTGCGCACTAAGTCCGCAGCGGTCGAGACCCAATGCATTTCGACCCGGAAAACCGGCTTGGTTCGCCGTCGCGGGAAACCGTCGTTTTTTCTGGCGGCGCCGCGCAGGCCCGGATTGCGCCGACCCGTGCTGCCGATTGTTCGAAAGATTCAAACAAAGCCGCCTTGCGTCTTCCCTAGAATACAATTCTCATTTCGCGGCAGCGGCCTCTGGAGACCGACGTCCATGAACAAATCATTCGTGATCCCCCGCCGCCTGATTGTCGCCATCGGGGGCAATGCAATCGACCCGGCCGAGGGCACAGGCACTTCGGAAGCGCAGAAAGCGATCGCCGCAGCAACCGCGAAGACGATGCTCCCGCTGCTCGAACTCGACAACCAGCTGGTCATCGTTCATGGCAACGGACCGCAGGTCGGCAAGCTCCTGCTTGCCAGCGCGATCGCGCGCGCACGCATCGCGCCGCAGTCGCTGGACATACTGGTCGCGCAGACCCAGGGCGCGACCGCCTACATCCTCGCACAGGCGTTCGAGAACGCGCTGCGCGAAGCCGGCAATCCGCGCCACGTCGTGGGGCTGGTGACGCAGGTGGAAGTCGATCTGAACGACCCTGGCTTTCGCGATCCGACCAAACCGGTCGGTCCGTTTTTCGGCGAGGAGGAAGCCAAGGCGATCGCGCAGGAACTCGGCGTGCAGGTAAGGGAGGATTCCGGGCGCGGCTGGCGCTGCGTGGTCGCCTCGCCCAAACCCAAGCACATCTGCGACATCTCGCTGGTGGAGGCGCTGATGTGCACGAATACGGTGGTCATCGCCGGAGGTGGCGGCGGCATTCCGGTGGTGCGCGACGAACGCGGCCGCCGCTTCGGTGTCAATGCGGTCATCGACAAAGACCTCACCACAGGGGTGATGGCGAACGTCCTCAGCATCCGCGACATGATGATCCTGACGCCGGTGGCTCGCGTAGCGATCAATTTCGGCAAACCCGATCAGGTCGATCTCGATTGTGTCGGCGTATCGCAAATGCGCGAATACCAGGCGGCCGGCCATTTCCCCGCAGGCAGCATGGGGCCCAAGGTCGAGGCGGCAATCCAGTTCCTCGAAGCCGGCGGCAAACGCGCAATCATCACCAGCCTCGATTCCGCCGTCCCGGCGCTGCACGGCGAAACCGGCACGCATATCGTGCACGACGCGGATCTCGAGAGCTACCGATCAAGCGAAGCGACGGGCAGCGAAGTCCCGCGACAGTCCACGCCCGGCGCGGTGTGACGGATTAACGTGGCGATATGCCTCTTTGCTTCGCATTCACGGATAAGTACCTGCGCTAGTGGCGCGATACCCGGTTTGGAGAACTGACGATGTTGCATGCAGTGCTGATCAAGGGCGCCTTCCAGGATTCCGTGACGCTGATGCTGCTGTCGCGTGACCTCTCGACCTTGCCGGATGTCAAATCCGTCGCGGTGATGATGGGAACCCCGGCCAACAAGGATGTATATCGGGATACCGGCCTGTGGCACGAGGCGCTCGCAGCCGCCACTCCGAACGACCTGTGCCTCGTAGTCGACAGCGATGGCGACAATCCGGACATCGCCGCAAGCATGGCGGCGCAGGTCAAGGCACGGCTCACGGAGCTCGCCCACAGCAGGCGCAGCGCCGGCTTCCCGGTAGCGCGCAGCTGGCGCCGTGCGCGCCAACTGCTGCCCGAGGCGAATGTAGCGCTGATCTCCATCGCGGGACACTATGCTTTCGAGCCGGCGCGGCAGGCGCTCGAAGACGGCTGTCACGTGATGATATTCTCGGACAACGTGAGCATCGAGCAGGAACTCGAGCTCAAGAACCTCGCCCGCAGCCGGGGCCTGCTGGTGATGGGGCCGGACTGCGGCACCTCTATCATCGGCGCAGCGCCGCTCGCGTTCGCCAACCGCATCCCCGCCGGGCCGATCGCGGTGGTAGGCGCCTCGGGCAGCGGAATCCAGGAGCTCACCTCGCAGATCGCGCGCTTGGGCGGCGGCATTACGCACGCGCTGGGCCTGGGCGGACGCGACCTGTCCGAGCGCATCGGCGGCATCAGCGCCGTCTGCGCGCTGGACTTCATCGCCCGCGACAGCGCCAGCCGCGTCCTCGCGTTCGTCTCCAAGCCCCCGGCACCCGCGGTCAGGGCACGCGTGCTCGAAGCCATGCAGGCGCTGGGAAAACCCGTGGTCGCGCTGTTCCAGGGCGAGCATCTTGCGCGGCGCCACGGCGGCGTGCATCTCGTTCGCACGCTGGATGAGGCGGCGGCACTCGCGGTCGAACTCAGCCGCGTGGACGCCAACGCGTCTGCGCTGCCGCAGGTGCAAGGCCGCGGCATCTGCGGCCTCTACGCCGGCGGCACGCTTGCGGCCGAAGCGGCGCTGCTGTTCGCAGAGGCGTTCGGCATTGCGCCGGATACGGCGCACGTCGGCGGATACCTGCTGCGCGCGAACGGTCACCGCATCGTCGATCTGGGCGACGACGCCTATACCCGCGGGCGTCCGCACCCGATGATCGATCCGTCGCTGCGCAACGAAATGATCCTGGGCCTCGCCGGCGAATCGGCGATCGGCGTGCTGCTATTCGACGTCGTACTGGGCTATGGCGCGCACCCCGATCCGGCCGGGGAAGTGGCACGCGCGGTGAGCGCGTTGCGCGCCGCACGCGGCGTAGGAGCGCCGATCATCGCCATTGCCACGCTGACAGGAACCGCCGAGGACCCGCAGGGCCTGGAGCGCCAGATCGACACGCTGGAGCGGGCCGGCATAGTGTTGGCGGACAACGTGCGTGCGGCGGTGCTGCTTGCGACGCACGCGGTCATCGCGAACACGAGTCCAGAAGGCGAGGCGCCGGCGCTGCTGCGCGCCAGGCCGGCCGTTATCAATATCGGCTTGCGCGGCTTTGCCGATGACCTGCACGCCAACGGCGTCAAGGTGGTTCACCAGCAGTGGGAACCGGCGGCCGGCGGCAACGAGCGCCTGCAGCGCCTGATCGCCCAAATGCAATGAAACGGAGCACATCATAATGTATGAAACCCTGAATCAGGCCAATGCCGCGGTCATCACGGAAATCAAGCGGGCGCGCCCCCGTCTGCTCGACGTAAAGCCCGCCGGGGAGTGCATCCCGGCGCTGAATGAAGGCTATACGCTGCTGCACGCGGGCCCGCCGATCGCTTGGCCTGACATGACCGGCCCCATGCAGGGCGCCGTGCTCGGCGCGTGCATGTTCGAAGGCTGGGCTGCAGACGCCGCTGCGGCCGAGACGCTCGCCGCCTCGAGCAGGATCCGTTTCCTGCCCTGCCACGACAACTCGGCGGTCGGCCCGATGGGCGGAATCACCTCGCCGCACATGCCGGTACTCGTGGTTCGCAACGCCGAGCAGGGCAACTTCGCCTACTGCAATCTCAATGAGGGCATAGGCAAGGTGATGCGCTTCGGCGCGTTCGAGGGGGAGGTGCAGACGCGCCTCGCCTGGATGCGCGACGTGCTCGGTCCGACGCTCGCCGCGGCGCTGTCGCGCATTCCGGAGGGCATAGACCTCACCGCGCTGATGGCGCAGGCCATCACCATGGGTGACGAGTTTCATCAGCGCAACATCGCCGCCTCCGCGCTGTTGCTCAAGACGCTCGCCGCCGACATCGCCGGCAGCGACGTCAGCGTTGACGCGCAGCAGGAGGTGCTGCGCTTTCTCGGGCGCACCGACCAGTTCTTTCTCAATATCGCGATGGCTTACGGCAAATGCGTGATGGATGCCGGAGCAAGGGTGGGGGCGGGCACCATCGTCACCGCGATGACGCGAAACGGCCGCGATTTCGGTATCCGCGTGAGCGGATTGGGCGCGCGCTGGTTCATCGCACCGGTCAACATGCCGGTCGGCCTGTTCTTCACCGGCTATTCGCAGGAAGACGCCAACCCGGACATCGGCGACAGCGCGATCACCGAATGCCTGGGCATAGGCGGCGTTGCGATGATCGCCGCGCCCGGCGTCACCCGCTTCGTCGGTGCGGGCGGCTTTTCCGAGGCGCTCGAAATCAGCGAGGAAATGCGCGAAATCTACCTCGACACCAACCCCATGTTCCTGATTCCGACCTGGGATTACCAGGGCGCTTGCCTCGGTCTCGACGTACGGCGCGTGGTCGAGACCGGCATCACCCCCGTAATCAACACCGGCATCGCCCACCGCAAAGCAGGCATCGGACAGGTCGGCGCCGGCACCGTGCGCGCGCCGCTCAGCTGCTTCGAGCAGGCGCTGGAAGCGCTGGCAGCCGCAAGAGGGCTGCAAGCATGAGCGCAAACGAAGGGTCCTGTTAAAGTACGCACTCATGGATCTCGTATTTCGCCAAGCGCGCCTGGACGACGCCGCACCGTTGATGGATGTGGCCATAGCCGGGGGCAAGATCGCCGGCATCGGGCCGAAGCTCGAGTGCCGCGGCGTCACTGAAATCGACGCCAAAGGCCGGGTGCTCATCCCCGGCTTGATCGAAAGCCACCTGCATCTGGAAAAAGCCTACGTGATGCATCGCAGGCCGAACCGCTCCGGAACGCTGATGGAGGCGATCGCGGCGACCGCTGCGCTCAAGCCTACCTTCACGCGCGAGGACATCGCTGCGCGCTCGCGCCGGGTGCTGCGTCAACTGGTCGGCTTCGGCAGCACCCATGTTCGCGCCCATGCCGAATTCGATCCCGCGCAGGGCTTCGCCGGTTTCGACACGGTACTCGAGCTGCGCCGGGAGTTCGCCGAGGTGATCGACATCCAGGTCGTCGCATTCCCGCAGGAAGGCATCCTGAAGGCGCCCGGCACCGGCGCGATACCGCCGATGATCGACCGGGTGGGCATCCCCTCGGTGTGGGAGTCGATCGCGGCGAACGAGCGCGAGGCTCTCATGCGACCTCTACCAGGTCCTCGGATCTATCATCCAGTTCCTTCAATGGCTCATTTTTTGAACCAGTGCTTTTGACACTAGCAAACCCATGTCG
>JAENXP010000847.1 GCA_016649475.1 Burkholderiales bacterium
CCCTGGCGCTTGCTGCCGAAGGCGCGGGCGGCCTCGTTGGCCTGGTCAATAACGCCGGCCTGCACACGGATGCGAAAAGCGCGGAACTGGCAACGGCTGACTACGAGCGCGTGATGGCGGTCAACGCGACGGCGGTATTCGCGACCGCGCGCGCCGCCTACCCGCATCTAGCGCGCGCGGGCGGCGGCCTGATCGTCAACATAGGCTCGTTTTTCGACAAGCTCGGGGTCAAGCGCAATCTCGCCTACTGCGCCTCGAAGGCCGCGGTCGGGGCGATCACGCGCTGCCTCGCGGTCGAATGGGCGGCGCAGAACATACGCGTGGTCGACGTCGCACCGGGTTACATCGTTACGGATCTCAACCGCGCGATGGTGTCATCGGGGCCGCTGCGCGCATATCTGGACAAGCGCATTCCCCGCGGCGAGCCGGGGAGCGCGGAAGAAGTCGCGCGGCTGGTTGCGGCCCTGTTTCGCGAGGACTTGCGCTTTCTCTCGGGCGAGACGATTTATATCGACGGCGCGCAGGGGATTGCGCATTGAATGCGGGATCCTCGGCGGCATCGCAGGCGATGAGGGGACTTGCGCGCTGCGCGCGCCAACCACGTTTTCCGTACGGATAAAAAGCGCATCCGTACGGAAAACGCGGTTATTGATAAAGGCAGGGCCGGTTTGGGATGGCTTTTTTACAAAATCGAAACTTCGCGACAACGGCGACGCGAATTAGGTCGCCACCTATAAAAGTGAAATCGCATGAACACCCTTGAACGCCTGGACGCCTGGCTGACTCTTGCGGAAGAAGAGCGCATGCTGCTCGCGAGTGTGCAAAACCTCGCACGCACCCAGATTGCGCCCCGCGCGGAACACTATGATCGCAGCGGCGAATTGCCCTGGGACAACGTCAAGGCGATCAACGCGCTTGGTCTGAATGCAATGTTCGTTCCGGAGGCTTACGGCGGCGCGCCCATGTCCTACCTCGCCTATCTCGCCTGCGTGCGCGAGATCAGCAAGGCCTGCGCCTCCACCGGCATCATCTGGGCCACCAATTTCCATGGCATCAAACCGGTGATCACCTTTGGCAGCGAAGAACAGAAGCAGCGCCTGCTGCCGCGGGTGGCCGAAGGCGGACTGGTGTCACTCGCGATCACCGAAGCCTCGGCTGGCAGCGACGCCACCGGCATGAAGACCAGGTTCGAGCCCCGGGGCGACGAGATCGTGGTGAACGGCAGCAAGACTTTCATTACCAGCGGGGATTGCGCCGACCTGTTGCTGGTATTCGGCAAGTGGAGCGAAATCGCGGACGCGAAAGGCGCAATCTCCGCGCTGGTGGTGGAGAAGGGCACGCCGGGTCTGTCGGTGCTGCGCACCGAAGACAAGCTCGGGCTGCGCGCCTCGAGCACCGCGGCGCTCTCCTTCGACGACTGCCGCGTGCCGCGCGCGAATCTGCTCGGCCAGCCGGGCGAAGGGCTCAAGATCCTGCTCGCCTCGCTGAACAAATCGCGTCCGAGCGTCGCTGCGCATGCGCTCGGCATCGCGCGCGCGGCCTTCGAG
>JAENXP010000793.1 GCA_016649475.1 Burkholderiales bacterium
CTTATCGGAGTTGAACGTAAGCTCCCCTGGGGGCGGCGGGGTGATGGTCTCAATCTGCGAGTTGCCGCGGTAGCCGTATTGCGAAAAGCTTCCGTAGACGGTCCATTCAGCCGGTTTTGCCAATCCTGATCCGCCCGGCGTGGCAGCAGCCGTCTGAGTCATCGTCGTGTTCAGGGCTGCGAGCCGTTCCTTCACTCGTGCAGCTTCGGCGCCGTCGGGATAGCGCTTGAGGTAGAGTTCGTACTCTGCCTTCGCTTTGCGCAGCTCACCGCTGTATTCGCGCGCCTCGCCCATCAAAGCCTGCGCCAGGCGGGATTGGCTGTTCGGCGGCAGAGCCAGCACCTTGTCGAGACGCTCTGCCGCGACCACACCGCGCTGGCTGGCGAGCGCGAGCTGCGCTTCTTCCATCGCCGATTTGGCCCGAACCTCGATCTCCCCCGGCGTCAGCGGCGCCACCGCCGGGAGTTCGGCTGCCGGAACTGGCGCAGGCGCAGGTGTGGAGGGCGCTGCCGCTGCCGGCGACGCAGCTTCCGGCGGTGGAACTGGCGCCTGCGCTATCGGTGCTGCGGCCAGAACAATGGGTGCCGCGGGACGCGCCGGCGCGTCAGGAGTCGCCAAACGCACTCCAACCGTCGATGGTGCAGCAGCGGTGGGTGCGGGTGCGGCCGCCGGCGTTCGGTTTGCAGTTGCTGGCGCGGGCGGCGCAGCCGGTGCGGGCGGCGCTGGTTCCGCTGCAGGAACTGACGCCGGTTCCGGCACATTTGGCGCGATCGCCGATACGACCGGTGCCGTCGAACCCGCAGGCGTATCTGAGGGCGTGGAAATTCCGGCAAGCGAAAGTGGCGCTGGGACGGCAGGTGCAGCCATGGGAGCCTTGCTTGCCGTCGTTATTGGCCTGGGCGGCGCACCCTGCACGTAGAACGAGAAATCCTTCGCCCCCGGAATCGCAGGCACGACAATGTTGATGCTCCTGTCGTCGGGACCTGGCTCTACGGAATAGCGCGTCGCGCGGTCAAAGCGCAAGGCGAGCGATCCGTCGGCTTCGGGATAGCTCACGCTGAAAGGGGGAATCAAATCGATTCCCTCCACCCGGTTTGTTTCCTGCCCCTGCGTCTCCGATGATCTTGCTGCCTGGGAAAGCTGCGGATACAGGACCACCGAATCACCTGCTCCCGCGGGCGTGGGCCGTGCGAGGCGCACCGGCGAAGTGAAGCGGATTTGTATTTCGGCTTGATTGCCACCAATGCGTTGGACGGCGATGTCCTCGATGCTCCGGCCTGCGGAAACGGAAGCAGGCGGACTCGCGGCAGTACTCGATGGCGCGAGGTCGGCAACAATTTGCGCCGGCCGCGACCTCGCCTCGGGCGCAATGCCCTTCATCTGTACTACCCAGTCCTTCGCATTTGGCAAGGCAGGTACTGTCACAATGATGCTCCTGCCGTCGCTTCCGCCGTGCGCGACAAACGGTGTCGGGCTGGCGAATGCGATGGACAAGGAACCGTCGGTATCCGGATAGGTCAGCGTAAATTCAGGAACCAAATCCGTTTCGGGCGCGCGCCTTGAATCCTTGCGGGATTCGGGATCTTTCGCGGCGGGAAGCGTCGGCTGTGTAAATATGTGCAGCGACGTCCCAAAATCCAAGGGCGCGTGTCGGAGATAATGCAGCGGGGCAGTGAAACGGATGGCTATTTCGGCTTCTTCGCC
>JAENXP010000057.1 GCA_016649475.1 Burkholderiales bacterium
ATGAAGAAATTGGGACAGAAAGTGCAGCAAGAGCAGCAAGAGCAGCAGGAATTCATGCCGGACGAAGATCTATTGGAATATCCCGAGGAGGTGACGCAAACTGCGGCGGTTCCTTCGATACCCAAGCCGGTCGTCGGCACTTTCGGTCTAGCCGCGGCGCCCAAAGCGGTCCTGCCGCTTGCGCGACGTCGTTTTTCCCGGAGATCGCTGATGGGAACCAGGCGCGAAGTGCAGAATGCGGTCGTCATCGCGACAGTACTGGGACCTTGCCGCGCCTTCGAACCACACGACGTACGCTGATCACCTGTCACGGAGGGCACCTTCTTCACACGCGGGCGCGTGTCATCGACCGACAATGTAGGTCGATGTCGGAAGCAAGGCACAGATGATCGCGAGGGCGCGCTCGACGACCAGCCTACAGCGCGATGCGCTGTTCTAACTAGCAGGTCGTGATGGGCTGCGCCGGCCGGCGGGTGGAACTCGCCCCGCTAATGGATGTTGCGGTGCCCGGTTACCGCGACACGCGACTGTCCGCTATCGGGAAAAGTAAGTGACCGGAGTGGGTCGGTAGTCAGCCTTGAGCAACGCAAACTCGAAGCCGGAAAGCTGCCATTTAATTTCAGCAGCCCGGAAGCCGACCCTGGCCAATTCGTGCTCCCGGCCATCAAGCCGACCCTGACAGTTACATTTGCTTTGTGTCCAGACCGGTCATTCCTATCTGCTTAGCAAACAATTCGCCAGTCCGGCCCGCAACGCAAACTCAAGCGGAAAGAGTTGAGCATGGCGACCGCGCCACCGATCAGGCCGCCGATTCCGGTTACGAGGATCGCGCCGACAGTCATTGCGCCGCTTTCGCGAAACCGACGCGCGGCCGCGCAGGCACGCCGACCCGGCGAAGTTCAATCGAATTTCCCTCGACAATTTTGAGTATGGACAGGCCGCGTCGATCGATCGGCAAGGTTCCCGGTCCCACACTCGCATCGAGCCTCGCCCATGCACGCAAAGGCGCAGCACATCGGGTATCGAGTTCCACCAGATCGCTTTCAACGATGCCGGCGCTGCCGGCATCTGCCGGGTTCAGCCGGCAGATGCGGCGGCGGCTGACCGCGCCCTTCTCGAAAACCGCATCATCAACCACGGCAGTGAGCTTGAAGCGGGCGGCAAGCAACTGTTTGCGCAGCGCAACGGTTGCGACAGGGTCAACCCGGCCAGCGGCATCCAGGGCCAAACCGTATAGCTCTTGCGCCGCCGTGGCCGAGACGTAGCCTTCGCGCAAATCATCGGCGACGCGCTGCGGATCGCGCTCGAGCGGATCGCCGTAGCCTCCCGCACCGGCGGAGCGAATCATGACGATACTGCCTTCCGCTACCGGATGCCCCGCAACCTTGCCCGGAGTGTCGAAGTCCTCGATGATCCCTTGACGGTCGATCCAGGCCCCTACAGGAAATCCAGGCAGACCACCGAGGACGCCGAAGGCCGGTACTACCGCGCCATCGGATAGAAGCGAATAACGAGCCTCGGGAGCCAGGATGCGCAAGGCGCGCTGCATCGACAAGCCGCCGCGCATCTTGCCCGCTCCGCCGGAGTCCGTCGCGAGCTGCGAGCTTTCCACCAGCAGGGGCATCCGCGATTCGATGACCTCGGTCGATTGCACTGTGGCGAGGTCCCCCCAGTCGATGCTCGCCATGGCGCTCGGTCCGTCATTTTCTGCGAACGCGCCGTTGCCGCCAGCCGACCATTCGTAATGAACCCACTCGCGCTTTGCACGGGTATCGAAGCCGCCGATGAGGTTGTGGAAGGAAGTGCGGCAGAGGTCGCCGGCGACCTTGTCCGGTGCCATTTGGGAGAGGGCGCCGATCATCGTCGCAATGACTCGCTTGCGTATTTCGCCGTGCGAACCTGCCGGGGCGGGCCGTTGCACATTGACGATCGTGCCGGGCGGGGCGATTACTTCTATCGGTCGAAACGATCCCTGGTTCAGCGGTGCTTGCGGATCGAACACGGATTTCACCGTGATGAACACGCCCGCCGCCGTTACCGCCGCCGTCGAGTTGACCGGGAACGGCACCTGCGTGGAGGCGCCGGTGAAATCGGCGGTCATGCGCTCGCCGCTGATGGTGAGCGCCAAAGGCAGCAGCAGCGGCTCGAATAGACCGCCCATGAAGGTCTCGAGATAGTCTTCGTAGTAGTAGGTCCCGTCGGGCAAGTTGGCGATGCAAGCCCGCATCCGCGCCTCCGCGCGATCGAGATCAAGCCGAACTCCCTCAAGCAGCGTGTCGACTCCGTAGCGGGCGCAGATCTCGTGAATCCGCATTTCCGCGACGCGGCAAGCAGACAGGCTGGCGTGGAAGTCCCCCAGACGTTCGTCGGGAACGCGCATGTTGGCGAGAAGAAGGTCGAGGGCAGCCTGGTTCACCTTCCCCCCTTCCAGAATCTTGATCGGCGGAATGCGTATTCCCTCTTGATAAATCTCCGTGGCCTTGCCCGACATGCTGCCGGGAACCATCCCGCCAACGTCGGCCCAATGGGCGCGGACCGCCGGAAAAAAAATCAAACGCCCGTCCTGAAATACCGGATAGATGATCGCGACATCGTTGAGGTGCGTGCCTCCGGTGTAGGGGTCGTTCACCAGGATGACATCACCCGGCACAAGCGTGGAACCCAGCTTTTCCATGGCCGAACGCACCGACCAGGGCATAGGCACCACATGCGAACCGATGTCTTCCGACTGCGCGATGACCTGGCTGTCCGGCGCAAACAGCCCGCAGGAAAAATCCTTGGCGTCATAAATTGCCACCGAACTCGCGGTTCTGCATACCGTCGCGCGCATTTCACGAACGATCGAAATCAGCGCCTGTGTCAGGACTTCAAGCGTAATAGGATCCAGGTTCAGGGACATTTGCTAGCTCCGGCGCAGCAGAAGACAGCCCGCGCGATCGAGTTCGGCGGTCCAATGCGGCGGTACGACAGTCGTCGAACCGTCTTCTTCGATCAAGGCCGGGCCCGCCAACGGCTGTTGAACCGGCAAACGATCGCGCTCAAACACCGTCACCTGAAATGCAGTGCCGTCGAAGATCACAGACCGTGTTCCAGAGACTGCGGCATCAAACGTATTGCCGGGTCGATCGATGGACGGAAGTGCCGGCTTGTCCGAAAGTCCCCATGCGGCTACGCGATAGCTTACGATCTCGATCATCCTGTCTGTCGCCGCTCCGTACCGGGTGGCATAGATTTCGTTGAAAGCCCGTTGGACGGCCTCGATGCTGTCCAAATCGAGGGCAACCGGGACGGATAGCTCGAACGATTGGCCTGCGTATCGCATATCCAGACTGGCTGCAAATCGCTGGCGTTCGGGCGCGAAGCCCGCCAATACCAGCTCCGCCTCGCCATCGCGCACCAGCCCGCCCAGCGTCGCGCGCAGGCTTGCCGCCGATGTATTGGCGGCGGTGGAAACGCGGGTGCGGACGAAGTCCCGCCGCACGTCCGCGATGAGCAAACCGAGCGCGGAAAAATTGCCGGGAAACGGCGGAACGACAACGGTCCGCATTCCTAGCTCCTCAGCGATCGCGGCGGCATGCAACGGACCCGCTCCTCCGAAAGGGAGCAGTGCAAAATCGCGGTGGTCGATGCCGCGCATCACCGATACCTCCTTTATCGCACCCGCCAGCGAAACGGCGGCGATGCGCAAGATGCCTTCCGCCATCTTCGCCGTGGTCAGATTCAGTCGCGCTGCGAGCGTTGCGACGGCCTCAAGCGCTTTGGTGCGATCGAGAGCAATCTCTCCGCCGAGTGGCCGGTCGGTGCCCAGGCGCCCCAGGATCACGTTTGCATCGGTAATGGTCGGCTCTTTTCCTCCGCGGCTGTAACAAGCGGGCCCTGGCAATGCACCGGCCGAGCGCGGCCCGACCGAAAGGAATCCGCCCGAAGCAAACGCCGCGATGCTGCCGCCGCCGACACCTATCGAATGGATATCGATCTGCCTGATCTTGAGCGGAAAAGTACCGACGCGGCCTTCAGTTGTCATGCCGTACTCGCCGCCGCGAACGAGACACACGTCGGTCGAGGTCCCGCCCATGTCGCAGGTAATGAGCTCGGGATAGTTTGCTGCGGCGCCTACGTAGCTCGCCGCTATCACCCCGGCCGCGGGACCGGACAGCATCGAGAGCACGGGCATTGCCTCGACCCGGGTGGACGGAAGCGAACCGCCGTTCGAGGTCATGATCGCCAGCGGCGCGGACAGACCGGCCGCGGACAGTTTCTTTCGCAGATCCCCGAGATAGAGCCGCATGCGTGGTGCGACGTAGGCGTTGAGCGCGGTGGTCGAAAAGCGCTCGTACTCCCTGAATTCAGGAAGTACTTCCGCCGAGGTCGTCACCGTTATCGCGGGCAGCCGATTTAAAATCCGCTTTGCGCAACGCTCTTCATGTTCGGGATTGATGTACGAATGCAGGAAACAGATCGCGACGGCCTCCACGCCATCCGCGGCAAGCTGTTCGGCGATTGCGTCCACTTCGGCGTCGTCGAGCGGGGTCAGGACCGATCCATCGACGCGCATTCTCTCGCGCACTTCGTAGCATCTGGAGCGCGGCACCAGCGGAAGCGGGGGCGGAGCCTTGATGTTGTACATCACGACGCGGTTGCCGCGTCCGACGACCAGTACGTCTTTATGGCCGGCAGTCGTCAGAACCGAGAGCCGCGCGCCGTCGCGCTCAAGTGCCGTGTTCGTGGCAACCGTCGTGCCATGAACCATGCGAGTGAGCCGGCCCGGCTCGATACCGAGCCGGGCGATGCCGGTTAGAATGCCTTCCGACTGATTGCGCGGCGTCGACGGTGTTTTCAGCACTTGCAGCTTGCCGGCGGCGACGTCGAACAACACAAGATCGGTGAACGTGCCCCCGACATCCACGCCTAGCCACAGCATCCCTGACTTCTCCTATCGGCCCGCGAACGCGGGTTTGCGTTTTTCCAGGAATGCGCGGGCGCCTTCCCGGTAGTCCGCGCTATTCATGGCGCGATCGATGATGGCCGATATCTCTGCGCCCCGTGCCGCGACGGAGCCGGCTGCCAAACACTCAAGAATCAGCTTGGATCCAGCCAGGGAAAGTGGAGCATTCGCTTCGATGTCCGAGGCAAGGATATGTGCTGCGGCCTGCGCGCTTTCCGGCGCAACCATGTCGAGCAAGCCCATGGCGGCGCATTCGTCGCAGCCGAAATCCACGCCGGAGAAAAGCACCCGCTTGGCATTGGCAAGGCCGACCTGGCGGTACAGCAGCGCGCAGTCGAGCGGGCCATAGACGATTCCCAGCCGCGCGGCGGGGATGCCCATGCGCGTGGTCGAGTCGCCTACACGCAGATCGCAGGCCAGGGCGAGCGCGCATCCTCCGCCCATGGCGTAACCGGAAATCGCCGCCATCGTCGGCTTTGAGCAGTCGCGCAACGCGAGGGTTGCCGCCTCGCACGCGTCTTCGTAGCGGCGCCCCGACTCGGCATCTGCCCGAACGGTCGAAAATTCCGAAATATCCGCGCCGGCACAGAAGTGGCCGCCTGCGCCCGTCAGGATGATGACGCGAATGTCGGGTCGAGCGTCCAGCTCGGAAAATATATCCCTGAGCTGCCGCCACATGCCCAGCGACACGGCATTGCGCTTGCTTGGCCGGTTCAAGGTCACCACCGCAATGCCGCCGCTTTCAGCGGCGATGAGAATGTCTTGTGCCATGTCTGCCACCCCGATCAGTGACCCACGTCCGTGCCATGGATGGCACAAGAAGTACGCAACGACGACTTGTGTATCTATGTATAGTTGTAGGCTTGGATATCGTTAGTATAATGACAATTCTGGGTCTCGGATAAGCAACCGGGCGGCCTATGGCAAGCGCGTTGGAGCGACTCGGCGTTGTCGATCTTTCGAGCCACCTATCGGGTCCGCATTGCGCGGGACTGCTCGCCGATCACGGGACCGATATCATCAAAGTCGAGCGCCCGGACCGTGGCGACGAGGCCCGCGCCATACCGCCTTTTGTGGGTGGCGAGCGCGCACCATTCATGACATGGAATCGGATCAAGCGCTCGGTCGTCTTGGATCTCAAGGACGAGTAGGGCAAGGCGGCGCTGTTGCAACTCATTGATAGTGCCGATGTGCTTATCGAGAATTTTCGCCCCGACACGCTTGAACCCCTAGGATGGGGCTGGACCACGCTTGCCGCGCTCAGTCGTGCTCCTGTCGATCGCTGGGCGCCCTGCAACAAACCCGTGCAGCGCCGGTTATCTCCACGTTGAGCGGCCGCTTTTGAACAACGGCCTGTTCTGGAGGACGAACGACCGCTTTACCGGCAAGCGCCCGCGCAGTCTTCCCAATTTCCCGCAATGCAAGGCAACCGCTGGAGCGGGTCTCTAAGCTTGTTGCTGCGCGAACAGAATTGCGAATCGCGCTGACCACCTGATTTTTGTCTTTTTCTCTATCTCGTCACACGTTTGAAGACGCTTCGCCATGGTCAATCCAGTCGCGTAGTCTGGTCAATTCGCATCGAGCAAACAACAGCCGGTGATCTTGCGCAGACTGTTCACGAGCTCGTAGCCGTTGCGGTACTCGGAATCAGGCACCTCAATGCCGATGCTGCTCACTCATTTTGCCGCTACTGTGTCCTGCTCTTCGCCGGAATTATTCGATTTCCGCGCCTTTCGGCTGCTTCTTGAAATCTTCGGGAGTCAGGTCTTGCGTCAGTCGGAACACGCCTTCGACCACGCGGCGGCGCAGCTCGACTTCGATCATCAACGTTTGGTTAGGCGCAAAGTATTGTTTGAGTGCGGCGAAGGTGCCCTTGTGTTCGGCCACTTTGTAGTAGGCGAAACCCTCGGCCGGGCGCGCGCTGATCCGCACGCCAAACTTTCCTGCAAGCTCGGGCTTGGTCAACCAGTCACTCATCACGTCGTAGTCGATATAGTAGGTCAGTTTTCCGGGGTTGAGTTGATTGCGCTGTCGATCCAGAAAGAAGCCGGGAGGCAAATGGTTCGGGTCGTAGTCCGGTCCCGCAGTGAAGAGCACGTCGTAGTCGGAAAGATTGTTGCCACGGTCGTCCTTGATCTGGATGACAAGCATGCAATAACGATTCGTCACGAAGGTTCGCTCAAAGAGGAACAGCTGTTTCACCTTTTGCTTGCGCTCATCCGTCTGGGTCTTTACCGTAAGATCTTCCAGTTCCTTGACCAGCCGGTTGTAAGCCGCGGCACTGCCCACTTCCAGGCACCGCAAAACCCATTGCACCGTGGGATGGGTGCCGTCATCATCCGCTGTCGCGCTCGCGAGGATTCCGATCGTATTGCCGGAATGAGAGCGTCCAGGTAAAACGCCGAGCGCGGTTTTCGCGCTGCGTTCATCCTTTTTCAGCGCGAGGTTGCCGTCGGTCTGCACCAGCCGGATAAGACCGTAGTTCAGATTCGCCGCGGCAACCCGCACCACGCCGTCCGACCCTGCCTCACCTGTGTAGGTATTGACGTTGTCGTAGAAGGCGCGGTCTATCGTTTGTCCCGTCAGAACAAAGGGATACAACTTTTCAGCTACGCAGTCGTAACTGAGCCATTTGCGATTGAGTTCCCAGCTTAGGTCGCTGCCCAGTTCCAGCCAATCGAGCACGCCGGTGCCGGGTTCGACGCCTTCCGTGAAGAATTTCATCCTTGCGATTCGCCCCTTACCAAGCTGCGCGAGCGCCGAGCCGTGGTTTGCGGGCGCGAGCATGATGAGGTGTCCGAGCGGACATTTTCCGAGCTTGCCACTATGGTAGAGGTCGATCCACTTGCGCACCACCGGGCCGCCGGTCGAATGCGTGACGCACGCAAAGCGTTCGCCCTTGGCGAGCTTCGGCAGCACCTCCGTGGTGATGGCTTGCTGCATTCCGCGGGCGATGTCATCGACCCTCACTTCGTCGGCGAAGCTGACATATTTGCCGAGGTATAGATGGGTGATTTGAAGATCGAGTTTCGGAGACGCATTCTTGACAAGTGCAACAGGCAGGCCGCCATAGGTGTCCGTATTGGTGACACTCCAGCCGTGAACGAAGACGAGTAGCATGATGGACTGATCCTTTGGTTGGATATTCTAGGAGTCTTGTATAGGACCGCGACTTGGCCGTCAATACCGGGCTGGCTGCGGTCAGCCGGGAACTGGCCCGGATACCACCGCTGCGCTGATCGGACCTGCGATGTCCGCGCGCCGGCGGCGGAGCGCACATCGGCAATCAAACTCAGAAGTGGGCCAAAATAGAAAAGGATTCCGGCACGGTCGCCGAGTAGCCGATGCGTTACACGGACCCGCGCCGTGGTTCAGCACATATGGGCGCCTGTTATCGGAAAGCGCCATAGTCGGCAGTGTGATCCTGCCCTTCAAACCGAAAGGGCCCCGATGCCGCAGTCGAGGTCGGCTTGATACGGTCAACGGACGCGCGTATTTTTGGAGTTAGCGGCAGACCGGGTCGGGAGTGAGCCTTGCGTAACGCAGACGAGAAGCCGGAGAGCTGCCATCGAAATTCAGCTTCTCTGAAGCTGCAACTGGTCAACTGGCGCAACCGGCCATGAAGAGCCACTCGGAAATCTTCTCCGAACCTGCCGCTCATTCTGTGGGGTGACCGCAAAGCGGTGGCTGGAAAGGGAACGCTCAACTTCATAGATTGCAGGTCGGCTGCGCAGCGATTACGGCCACTGGCCCTAGCTGGATGGACTTCGGCAGCCGGCCATAAGCGGCCTATCGACTAAGGTCGAAATCTCATGCATCGCGCTCGAGAATGATGTCCTGGTAGCTGCCACCAGCCGGAATCATAGGGTAGACATTTTGCTCGCGATCAACGATCACATCGACCAAGTAGGGTTCCTCGGGATCGGCGAGCATGCGCGCATAGGCAGCCGCGAGTTCCCCGCGTGTGGATACGCGTTCGGCCGGCACGCGATAGCCGGCGGCGATAGTGACGAAATCCGGATAGATGTCATGCTCGCTACCCGGC
>JAENXP010000114.1 GCA_016649475.1 Burkholderiales bacterium
CTTCGGTACCGTTGCCGTGATGCACGTCGAAATCGACGATGGCGACGCGCTCCAGGCCGTGCTGCTCGAGCGCATGCCTGGCGGCTACGGCTACATTGTTGAACAGGCAAAAGCCCATGGCGCGGCTGCGCATCGCATGATGTCCCGGGGGACGCACACTGCAAAAGGCGTTATCCGCCTGCCGGTTCAATACCAGGTCGGTGGCCAGCACCGCCGCACCGGCCGCGTGCAGCGCAGCGTCCCAGGTATGCGGGTTCATCGCCGTGTCCGGGTCCAGATGTACGGTGCCGCTTTGCGGCGCGCTGCTGCGGATATGGCTGATGTATTCCATCGGGTGCACACGCGCAAGGCAGGTCATGCTTGCCGGCGGCGCCTGATGATGCGCGAGATGCTGCCCGATGCCCGAAGCGATCAACTGGTCATCGATCGCGCTCAAGCGCTCCGGACATTCCGGGTGATAAGCGCCCATGTCGTGCTTGCCGCAGTGCGGATTGGAGATAAACGCGGTGGCCATGTACCGTTCAGTCAGGTTCGTATTTGCTGAATATTAGCCCAAATCCACGTAAAATGACGGATACCTTGCGCATGCGTATGCCAAGCTGGGGCGGTCAGGCGCCGCCGCCATCCACCTGCGAGCCCCCCTCGGCCCGGCCCGACACACTACGGAGAACGCGATTGCTGCTGCACGCTGAAATGAAATTCACTACACGCGACACCGCCATACACCGCGTCATCGCCAACGCGGGCAAGATTATCCTGGGCAAGGAGCGGCAGATACGCCTGGCGGTGGCCTGCCTGCTGGCGCGCGGCCACCTGCTGATCGAGGATTTGCCCGGCGTGGGGAAAACCACGCTCGCACATACCCTGGCCAAACTTCTGGGCCTAGCCTTCCAGCGCATCTCGTTCACCAGCGACCTGCTGCCGGCCGACATCATCGGGGTATCCGTCTTCGACCGCGACAGCGGCTCGTTCAAGTTCCATCCGGGACCGATATTCTCGCAGCTGATCCTGGCCGATGAAGTCAACCGCGCCACGCCCAAGACGCAGAGCGCGCTGCTGGAAGCGATGGAAGAGCATCAGGTCACCGCGGAGGGCGAGACGCGGCCGCTGCCCGAACCCTTTTTTGTAATCGCCACGCAGAATCCCTCGCACCAGGTCGGCACCTTTCCTTTGCCGGAATCACAACTCGACCGCTTCCTCATGCGCATCGAGCTTGGCTATCCGGATCGCGACGCCGAGCGCGCCCTGTTGCAGGGCGCGGAGCGGCGCATTCTGGTCGCGACGCTGGAATCCTGTCTCGCGCCGGGCGAACTGCTGCAGTCCCAGGCGAGCGCAGACAAGGTGTACGCGGCGCCGGCCCTGCTCGATTACGTTCAGGCCATCGTCGAGCACACCCGGCATGCGCCCGAATTCACCAACGGCCTGTCGCCGCGCGCGGCCCTGGGCATACTGCATGCGGCCAAAGCCTGGGCCATGCTCGAAGGCCGCGACAAGGTGCTGCCCGAGGATGTGCAGGCCATACTACCGGGCGTGGCCGGACACCGCCTCGCGCCGGCGCACGAAGGCGCGCGCAAACGCTCATCCGAAGTAACCGCCGCGCTGATCGAGGCTGTACCGATTCCTTGAAGCGCGTCGACCACCGATAGCACGCTGGCGCGATGTTCGAAAAAATTCTGAGCCGATCACAGCTCTATCTCGCGTTCTTCGGTCCGCGCGAGCCCGAGCCGGGCACCATATTCCTGCGGCAAAACCGCGTCTACATCCTGCCGACCCGCCCCGGCCTTGCCTTCGGCCTGGCGCTGGTCGTGATGCTGATCGGCTCGATCAACTACAACCTTTCCCTGGGCTACATACTTACCTTCCTGCTTGCGAGCATGGGGATGGTGGCGATCCTGCATACCTTCCGCAACCTGGTGCATCTGCACATCACTCCCGGGCGGGTGCAACCGGTGTTCGCCGGCGAAGTCGCCTGGTTCGAGCTGTTCGTCGAAAACCGTGCGCGCTATGACCGCTGCTCCGTCGCCCTCTGGCATCAGGGCAAGGCGACGCACTGCGACGTTGCCTCCGCGCGCGGCACCACGGTGAGCGTCCCAGTACCGTCCGCACAGCGCGGCTGGCTTACGCCGGGACGCATTACCATGGACACGCGCTTTCCCATCGGCCTCTTGCGCGCCTGGAGCTATATTCAGCCGGACATGCGCTGTCTCGTCTATCCCCGGCCGGACGATGGCCTGCTGCCGCTGCCCGAGCCCTCCGGAGGCAGTGGCGAAAAGCGCGTCGCCAGCAGCGGCAGCGACGATTTTGCCGGTCTGCGCGCCTACCAGGCGAGCGATTCGCCGCGCCATATCCACTGGAAAGCCGCAGCCCGGGAACAGGGACTGCAGACCAAGGTGTTCAGCGGCCGCGCGGCCGCCGAATTATGGCTGGACTGGAGCGAGTTGCCCGCAAATCTGGATCTGGAATCCAAGTTGTCGCGTCTGACCCGCTGGGTGCTCTCGGCCGACAAGGATGGGCTGCGTTACGGACTGCGCCTGCCCGGACTGGAAATTGCACCGGACACGGGCGAGTCGCACCGCCTCGCCTGCCTGCGGGAACTCGCCCTGTATGGCCTCTGACAAGAACGCCACACCGAATCCGACGATCCAGGTACGCCACCTGTTCTGGCTGCTCGCCGGACTGGCGCTGGTGGTCGCGCCGCATACCCCGCGCCTGCCGTGGTGGTTGAATCTGATCGCATTGATTCTGTTCACCTGGCGTATCTATCTCGCCGGGGGCGAGCGCGCGCTGCCGCAGAAATGGCTGCTGGTCCTGTTCGTAATCGGCGGCATGCTGGGGGTCTACCTTACCTACCGCACCATTTTCGGCCGCGATTCCGGTGTGGCACTGCTGGTGCTGTTCCTTTCGCTCAAGCTGCTCGAGTTGCATCATCAGCGCGATGCCGTCGTGCTGGTCCTGCTTTCCTACTTTCTGGCGCTCACCAATTTCTTTTATACGCAGACTTTACCCATCGCGGGACTGATGCTGGTCTCCACCCTGGTCAACACCGCCAGTCTGGTGAATTTTTCCGCGCCCGGGCGCGCACTGCAGGCAAATCTGAAGACGGCGGGCGTGCTGCTGGCCCAGGCCGTGCCGGTGATGCTGCTGTTGTTTTTCCTGTTTCCGCGGGTGCAAGGTCCGCTGTGGGGCCTGCCGCAGGATGCCTACAGCGGTGTCACCGGCCTGTCCGACTCGATGTCCCCCGGCGCCATCAGCCGGCTGTCGCAATCCGACGCCATCGCGTTTCGCGTCAGGTTCGAGGAAGACGTGCCGGTCCGGTCCCGCTTGTACTGGCGCGGGCCGGTATTCTGGAATTTCGACGGCCGCACCTGGCGCCCGGGAGCGGTCCGAACCTTCACCGAGATCAAGTTCGAGGCCAGCGGCAAGCCCTACGACTACGAGGTTACACTGGAGCCGCACAATCACAATTGGCTGTTCGCGCTGGAACTCGGGGCGAAAATACCCGCCGACGCGCGAGTCACCGCGGACAACATGCTGGTTTCGCGCAGGCAGGTGCGCGACCGGGTGCGCTACGACATGCGCTCCTACACCGATTTCACCCAGGGCGGCGCTGACGACGCGGGCGAACTCAGGCCGGGACTGCAGCTGCCCGCGGGTTTCAATCCGCGGGCGCGCCGGCTGGCACAGGAATGGAAAGCGGGCGGCGCGACCGACGCGGCCATCGCACGCAAGGCCCTGAGTTATTTCCGCGACGAGGGATTTGCCTACACGCTAGAGCCGCCGCTGCTGGGACGCGACTCCGTGGACGAATTCCTGTTCGGCAGCAAGCGCGGCTTTTGCGAGCACTACGCCTCGAGCTTCGTGTTTCTGATGCGCGCGGCGGGGGTGCCGGCCCGCATCGTCACGGGCTATCAGGGCGGCGAAATGAATCCCGTAGACGAGTACATGATAGTGCGCCAGTCGGATGCGCACGCTTGGGCCGAAGTATGGCTCAGGGGCCGCGGCTGGGTGCGCTTCGATCCCACCGCCGCCGCGTCGCCGGTGCGGGTCGAATCCGGCATTGGCGCAGCGGTGCCCGACACCGACCCGCTGCCGCTGATGGCGCGCACCACGTTCTACTGGCTGCGCGAAATGCGCTACAACTGGGACGCACTCGCCAACAAGTGGAACCAGCTGGTGCTCGGCTACAACCCGGAACGCCAGCGCCAGTTCCTGACCAGCATGGGAATGAATGAGCCCAGCTGGGAAGACATGGCGTTGACGCTGTTCTGGGGCGTGGGCGGTCTGCTGGCGCTGCTCACCGCGTGGCTGTTGCGGCGCCTGCGCAGCGCCGACCCGGTGCAGCGCCTGTGGCTCAGGTTCTGCGCCAAGCTGCGCAACAGCGGCTGTGCGCGCGCGCCGCATGAAGGTCCGGCCGATTTTATCGAGCGCACGGCCGGGCGCTATCCGGCCCAGGCTGAAAACATACGCGCCATCGGCGGGCACTACATTGCTATGCGCTACGGCGCGCACGCGGATACGCGCATGCTGGTCGAGTTGCGCCTGCTGGTGCGGGAGTTCAGCGTTTGAGCCTGCCGCCGCGTTTGCTTCTTTGCGTGTTGCTCGCCTTCACGCTGACCTCGCCCTCGGCCTTCGCGGCCAGCGCCGCCGCGCGCTACGCCGGCCGTGAGGACGTGAGCGAGTTCATTGCGCAGATGGTGGACAAGCATGGCTTTGCCGCAAAAGAGCTGCAGACGCTGTTCAGCCGCGCGCGCTTCAAACCGGCCATCATCGCGGCCATTACTCCGCCCACGGAGCCGCGCGCCAGGTCCTGGCAGGCGTATCGCGCGCGATTCCTTACGCCGCAGCGCATAGAAGCGGGGGTCGAGTTCCGCGAGCAGCAGCACGAGGCGCTCGCGCGCGCCACCGAGCTATACGGCGTACCGGAAGAAATCATCGTCGCCATCATCGGCGTGGAAACGGTTTACGGCCGCAACACCGGCGGCTACCGCGTCATCGACGCGCTTAGCACCCTCGCCTTCGACTACCCGCCGCGCGCCGAGTTCTTCCGCGGCGAGTTGGAAAACTTCCTGCTGTACGCGCGCGACGCGGGCATCGACACCCTGGCTTTGAAGGGCTCATATGCCGGTGCCATCGGCATTCCCCAGTTCATGCCCGGCAGCTACCTGCGCTACGCCGTGGATCTCGACGGCGACGGAAAATCGGACCTGTCCAACAGCTACGCTGACGCCATCGGCAGCGTGGCCAATTTCCTCAAGGCGCACGGATGGAAAACAGGCCAGGCGGTGGCGTACCCCGCGCAGGTGCAAGGGGAGAACTATCGCGAACTGATCGATGCCGGCATCAAGCCCGCATACCGCTTTGACGAGCTGGCCAACTTCGGCGTCAGCGCCGGTGGAGAAGCCGGCGCTGACGCCCTTTGCGCCTTGATCGAGCTCGCCACGCCGGATGAGGCCAGCGCATACCTGGTGGGCCTCACCAACTTCTACGTGCTGACCCGCTATAACCGCTCCAGCATGTATGCCGCCGCCGTCCTGGAGCTGGCGCAGGCGGTGAAATCAGCTTCCCCGGAAAGATAAACGCCGATCGCCGCGGGGGCGCGATTCCTACAATTGCGCCAACGCGCGCCTGATCTCTTCCACCGCTTCGGGCTTGAGCGCTTCCTGCGGCGCGATGGCATCGCCGACATCGAAGCCCTGCAGCCCCAGCGCCGTCTTGATGCAGGCCGCGAGCGCGTATTTGGTGAAGACTTCGTTGATGGCCCATTGCCGGCGCTGTTCCGCTATTGCTTCCTCCCATTTGCCGGCGCAGGCCAGGTCGTACAGGCGCACGCATTCGCGCGGCATCACGCACCCCGGCCCGGCCATCCACCCTACTCCTCCGAGCTTCAGCACCAGCAAGGGTATGTGCGCGGATGCGCTGAACACTTTTATCCGCTCGCCCATGCGATTGAGGATGGTGAGGATGCGCCCGGTATTGCCGGAAGCGTCTTTTACGTACTCGATGTTGGGAATGTGGGACAAGGCATCGAGCACGTCCATGGGGATATCGCCGCCGAGCAGGCCCGGATTGGTGTAAAGCGTCATCGGCGTCTGCGGCATGGCCCGCGCGATGGCACTGAAATAGCCCTCGACACCGCGCGGCGGCACCGGAAACATCTGCTGCAGGATCAGGATCAGGCCGTCCGCGCCGAGGCGTGCCTGCGCCTCGGCCTGCCGGATCGCATCGCTGGTGGCGAACGCCGCGACTCCCGCCAGTACCGGCACGCGCCCGGCTGCGGCATCGACCACGATACGCACGATTTCCTTGCGCTGCTCAAACGAGAGATAGGCGAACTCGCCGGTGCTGCCCAGGGGCGACAGGCCGTGCACGCCGCAGCCGATCAGATGTTCGACCAGGTCGCGCAGCACGCGCTCGCGCACGCGCCCGGTAGTTTCGTCGATCGGAGAAACGAGATAGGGGAAGATTCCGTGAAAGTCGGTCATGTGAGCGCAGGTCCTGTTGGGTCAGGATGGGGCAGGGGGAACAATCATTATGATAACGCGCTTTGCGCAGCACCAGCGCTGTCACGGCATCAGTGCTTGCAAGTTGCCCCCGACAACGCAACAATGCGCACTTTGCGCAAAAGAGCCTCATACCATGACCAGCAGCAAAACAAACAGCAAAGGGCCGCGCATCGCCGTGCGCCGCTCCGGCATACACGGACGCGGCGTATTCGCCCGGCGCCTGATACGCGAGGACGAAACGGTGTGCGAATACAAAGGCGAAATCATCAGCGAAGCCGAAGTCGCACGCCGTTATCCGGAGGACATGCGGGGGCTGAACCACACCTTCATTTTCGGTGTTGCGCACAACCATAATATCGACGGCGGATCGAAGGGCAATATTGCGCGCTGGATCAACCACTCCTGCGCCCCCAACTGCGATACCTATGAGAAGGACAGGCGCATCTTCGTGCGTGCCGCGCGCGACATCCGGCCGGGCGAGGA
>JAENXP010000638.1 GCA_016649475.1 Burkholderiales bacterium
ATCGTCAACAATGATACGCCCGAGCTTGCGACGCTGCTGCCATGTCGCATCATTTCGCTGCAGCTTGAGCGGGATATTGCGCCGCTAGCCGACCTGCGCGCACTCGCCTGGTTGTGGCGCCATTTCCGCACCGAGCGCTATGAGCTGGTGCATACCCTGACGCCCAAGGCAGGATTGCTCGGCATGCTTGCGGCACGCTGGGCGAGGGTACCATGCCGCCTGCATACCTTTACCGGCCAGGTCTGGGCTAGCCGCACCGGGCCGATGCGCAGTTTGCTCAAAGCGGCTGACCGCCTCATTTCGATCTCGGCGACACAGGTGCTTGCCGACAGTTTCTCCCAACGCGACTTTCTCGTCACCCAAGGTGTCGTCGATACCGCCAGCATCGGCGTATTAGGTTTGGGCTCGGTTGCCGGCGTGGATGCCAATCGATTTCGACCGGACGCCGCAAAGCGTGAGGGACTGCGCGCCAGATTCCTGATACCCGACGCGGCAACCTTGTTTCTTTACCTCGGTAGATTGAAGCGCGACAAAGGCGTACTCGACCTCGCTCGGGCATTTGCGCTTTGGAGCGAGCAGGATCCGCTTTCCAGCTTGCTGCTGGTCGGCCCGGATGAGGAGGGACTTTTGCCAGAGATCGAGCAGGCCTGCGTCGCTTGCCGCGACCGTTTGCATATCGCCGGCTTCAGCACCGAGCCCGAGCGTTATCTGGCCGCGAGCGACGTGCTGTGTCTGCCCAGTTATCGCGAGGGTTTTGGCGTAGTCATCCTCGAGCCGCGGGCCTGCCTGCCATAGGTTCGAGAATTTACGGAATTACCGACGCCATTGTCGAGGGCGAAACCGGCCTCCTGTTCGAGGCCGGCAATGTCCAGCAACTCGCACTGGGTATGCGTACGCTGGCCAGCGACGCAGGCCTGCGACGGCGCATGGGGGAACGCGCCAGAGTGCGGGCGCTGCACGACTTTGCGCAAGAGCGACTGACGGCCGCGCTGCTCGCGCATTATCGCCAGTTGCTCGCGAGACAGGGACGATGAGCGCGCCCTTACCATCGGTTCTGGTGACCGGCGCGGGCGGCTTTGTCGGCCTGCGCCTGTGCGCGCGCCTTGCTGTTGCGGGCCATAGGGTCAGGGCGGCGGTGCGGCGCGAGAGCACCGGCCTTGCTGCGATTGCGCCCGCCGTCGACGTCGTTCACGTTGATGATATCGGCCCGGATACCGATTGGCAGGCGGCGCTGGACGGCGTGGGCATGGTCGTCCACCTCGCGGCACGCGCCCATGTGATGCGCGACAGCGCGGCCGATCCGCTCGCCCTCTACCGCCGCATCAACGTCGCGGGCAGCGAGCGCCTGGGGCGCGCCGCGGCAGCGGCAGGGGTAGGCCGCCTGCTATACATGAGTTCGATCAAGGTGAACGGCGAAGCGACAGCCGGCGCGCCCTTTTGCGAAAGCGACGCACCCGCCCCGCTCGACGCCTACGGCCGGTCGAAATGGGAAGCCGAACAGGCATTGAGCAGCGTTGCGGCAGAAACCGGACTGGTTGTGACCGCGCTGCGGCCGCCGATGATCTACGGACCCGGGGTCAAGGGCAATCTCGCGCGGCTGCTGCGATGGATCGATCGCGGCTTGCCCCTGCCCTTCGCCTCCATCGTCAACCGCCGCAGCCTGATTTATCTCGAGAACCTGATCGACGCGACGCTGGCGGTAATGCGCCATCCCGCTCCAGGGAAGGTCTACCTGGTTAGCGATGCGCACGACCTGTCGACGCCGCAACTGGTGCGCGCACTTGCGCGCGGCCTGGACAAGCCGCCGCGACTGCTGCTATTTCCGCCATCCCTGTTGCGCCTGGCTGGCACATGCGCCGGCCAGCGCGACGCCGTCGCGCGCCTGGCGGGCTCGCTCCAAATCGATGCGTCCAGGATAGCTGCCGAACTCGGCTGGCGGCCTGCCCACGATCCGGAGCAAGGACTCATCCTGACGGCCAGGGCGTATGCCGAACGCTCGGGCAGCACGGTAGAATTGCCCCGGTGAACATCGGCAATCACATGTATTTCGCGCCGCCGCTCGCGGCAGCCGTCTGCCTCGGGTTGCTGTTCCTGCTGCTGCGCAGCCGGTCTTTGCCCAAGGATCTGCCCAACGAGCGTTCACTGCATGATGAGCCCGTGTCGCGCTCCGGCGGACTCGCTGTAATTTGCGCAATTGCGTTCACCGGCCCGCTGTTTTTCTACGGCGTCGGCACTTGGCTAAGCATC
>JAENXP010000142.1 GCA_016649475.1 Burkholderiales bacterium
GATAGGCCAGCACATCGCCCTGCTCCCGGGCAGTGCAGACGCGGCCGAGCACGTCCTTGCAGTTGCGTTTGAACCACTTTTCCACCTTCGCCGTGTCGGTGAAACGCTGCGGATTCGCCGCCGGTGCCATGGGCGCAATCACCTTGCCGGTCTTCACATGCTTGCCCGGCTGCGCCGGTACGGACGTATGGCAGGAAGTGCAGCTCCAGTCGTTGCCGTGCGTGGAATTGAAAAAGCGCTGTCCGCGCTCGGGCGAAAATCCGCTGAAACCCGGCGTGCTTGCGCGGGCTGCGTTTTCGAGACTTTTTTGAATTTCCGCCGGCGTTGTGGCTGCGGCCTGCAGGCCGGGTAAAGCAAGCGATCCTGCCAGCAGGATCGCCGCCATGGACTTGAGTGTTTGCATACTGCCCCCGTCGGTGATGAACGATGGGGCGAACTTTACGGGCGCAACCTTAAGGAATCATTATCGCTGCGGCGTCGCGTGCCTGGAGTAGGCCTGAAGAGGACGAAATACCTGCGCCTGCAGGGTGTTGCTATACCGGCCGCCGGAGTTGGGGAAGGGAAGACCGCCCACGCGGTCTTCCCTCCTATCCGGCGTCGATTCAGTTCATGGCGATGGCGCCAGAATGAATTCCTGGATGACCACATCCCCTCCGGAAATATTTGCTTCTGCCGACTGGGTCACGTAGCCATTCGCGGACGCCTCGATCGCGTATAGGCCCGCTACGCCGGTCTGCGCATCGAGTGCGATCGGCAGCGTCGCGCTGTACTGACCCAGCAGCGGCGCTTCGGCCGGCAGGGTCAGGGCATAGGCGCCCGCGGCCGTTGTGCTCGTATCATCGGCGGCCACGAACTTCACCGTCACCACGGGGGCGGTGCCGATGGTTTGTTTCGCTGTAACGTAGGCTACTTCGGTGGAGCTTGCGGAATCCTTCAGGACCGCCGTCCCGCTGACGTCGTGGGTGGCGGACACCGGCAAGGTGATCGGCTCCGCGCTGGTGCTGATTTCGACGACGCTGGTACTGCTTTCGACCGGCACCGCGGCGATGACCGCTGTCGCGTGGCCGTCGGCAGTCAGGACGACATCGTAGTTTCCAGGCTCGAGCCGAGAGAGGAAGAACTCGCCGGTCGATGCGTTTGGCGCCGTCGACTGAACGATGACGCCGTCCTGCTGCGCCGTTACCATCAATTTGCTGCCGAGCAGGGCCGTATCGACGAAGCCCGAGATGCCGTTCTGCTCGAAGGGAATCACCTTGATCACCGGTTTCAGTGCATAGGTGCCGTTGCCGCGCTTCACCACGGACTTGCATGCGTCGAAATCCAGCAGCAGGTCGACACGCTCGCCGGCTGCCACGTCGAACTGGTTGATCAGCTTGATTCCGCTTTGCACCGCGCTCGGTGTAACCAGCGCGATCTCCGTGGTGGTGCCTTCAAGCACTACCGAATTTGCGAGGCCCGCGCCGGTGTTCGCATCCAGGACCAGGCGCAGCTGGGTGTAGTGCCCTGCTTCCAGCGGTGTCTCGCCCAGACTGGTGAGCACGCCGTTGTTCAGGTCGAGCAGATTGATTTTTCGCGCGGGACTGAGCGTAATATCGCTCCAACCGGCGTCGCTGTCGGCGGCCGAGCCGCTTTGGTGCGCGCGGACCTTGACCACGGTCACATTCACTTCGTCGAAGCCGCAGGCTGGCGCGTCGGTCAGGGAAACGCCTAGCGTGCCCGTACCGGCAGCCGGCGCCGCGCCGCCTCCGCCACCGCCGCTGCCGCATCCGGCCACGAACACCGCAAGCAGCGATGCCATCAACCAGCTCAAGACTTTGGAATGTTTTTCGAAAAGCTTCATTTTCACGCTCCTGTATCGTTGTCTCGGAAAGGCGCCAACTGGCTCCCCGGGGTGCAGATTCTGTGCATGTCGTGCGCGAGCCGCACCGGGCACTGACGCATCCGATTCTAGACTTCCGCCTTGGGTAATCTTGGTACTAGTGCACACCGACCTCGCCGATCTTGGCCGGTCTGTCTATTAGTGCACATTGAACCTGACTAGAGGAGGCGTCTGTGCGCCAGGGTACGCGGCGAGTGCGCCGCAACGCGTTCAGTCGCGCAACAACTCGAGCAGGTCTTTCGCGTAGCGCTCGAGCTTGCGCGTGCCCACGCCGGAAACCTGGCCCAGCTCTGCCTTGGATTGCGGACGCGTGCGCGCCAGCTCGGCCAAGGTGGCATCATGGAATACCACATAGGCCGGAACGCCGTGTTCCCTGGCGATCGCGGCGCGCCACTCGCGCAATCGCAGCCACAAGCGCTCTGCTGCAGGGTCGAGTCCGTCCGTGGTCGCAGGCGGGCGCTTGGTGCTCGCCCGGGATTTGCCTGGCTGCGCCTGGCGCAGATACACCGCCTGTTCACCGGTAAGCACCGCGCGGCTGGCTTCGGCGAGCCTAAGGGACCCATGTCCGGCGTGATCAACTGCGATGAGGCCCTGCGCCACCAGCTGGCGAAACACCGTGCGCCATGCCTTCTCGTCCAGTTCCTTGCCGATGCCGAAGGTGCTCAGCGTCCGGTGTCCCCATTGCTGCACGCGCTCTGTTTCTTTTCCCAGCAGCACATCGATCAGATGCACCGCGCCGAAGCGCTGCCCGGTGCGATAAATGCAGGACAGTGCCTTTTGCGCCGCCACGGTGCCGTCCCAGACCTGCGGCGGTTCCAGGCAGACATCGCAGTTGCCGCAAGGCGCCGAGGCTTCGTCGAAATAATTCAACAGGCGCACGCGGCGGCAGCTGCTGGCTTCGCACAGCCCCAGCAGGGCGTCGAGCTTGGCCGAGGCAATGCGCTTGAATTGCACCTCGGCGGTGGAGGCATCGATCATGCGCCGCTGGTTGACCACGTCGCCCAGGCCATATGCCATCCACGCGTCGGCCGGCAGCCCATCGCGGCCGGCGCGGCCGGTCTCCTGATAATAGCCCTCGATGCTCTTGGGCAGATCGAGATGCGCGACGAAGCGCACATCGGGCTTGTCTATGCCCATGCCGAAAGCGATGGTCGCGACCACGACGACGCCCTCTTCGCGCTGAAACCGCGCCTGGTGCCGGTTGCGCGTGTCCGCGTCCATGCCGGCGTGGTACGCAAGCGCGGCCACGCCCTGTTCCACCAGCCAGGCCGCCGTCTCCTCCACCTTGCGCCGCGACAGGCAATAGACTATGCCCGCGTCCCCCATGTGTTCGGCACGCAGGAAGGCGAGCAATTGCGCGCGCGCGTTGGCTTTTTCGACGATGCGGTAGCGTATGTTCGGCCGGTCAAAACTCGACACGAACAGGGGCGCCCCCTCCAATCCGAGGCGCTGCACGATTTCTGCGCGCGTGACGCGGTCGGCCGTGGCCGTGAGCGCGATGCGCGGCACGCCGGGAAAGCGCTCGTGCAGCAGTGCCAGCTGCATGTACTCGGGCCGGAAGTCGTGGCCCCACTGCGACACGCAGTGCGCCTCGTCGATGGCGAACAGCGCCAGCCGCGCACAGGACTGCAGGCGTTCGAGCAGCTGCAGGAAACGCGGCGTCAGCAAGCGCTCCGGCGCGACGTAGACGAGGTCGTAGTCGCCATTGATCAGACTGCGCTCGACTGCGGCGGCGTCCGCGGACGACATGGACGAATTGAGGAAGGCCGCCCTGACGCCGGCTTCGCGCAGCGCCGCCACCTGGTCTTGCATCAGCGCGATCAGCGGCGACACCACAATGCCGGTCCCGGGGCGCAGCAACGCCGGAATCTGGTAACACAGCGACTTGCCGCCGCCGGTGGGCATAAGCACCAGGCAGTCGCCGCCCGCCGCGACGTGCTCCACGATCTCGGCCTGCGGCCCGCGAAACGCGCCGTAGCCGAACACCTTTTTCAGCACAGAACGTGCATGGTTCCCTTCCAATTGCGACTGATCTTTCATACACTCCCGCTAATCGTGTATCTTGTCACAGGCGAAGGCCCCGCGCCGCAGGGCGCAACATTCTTTTTTCGCGACCGCCGCGCGGGCACGACGATCGCGCAGGAAGGATTCCGGGACCCGGATCGAAGCACCGGCGACCGGATTACAATGACGAGGAAGCCATCGAACCTTTACTCAACACCGCCGGAACACTGCTACCGACCAGCTGCTTATGTCGATGAACTCCGAAACCTCCGGTAGCACCAGCCTTCTGTTGCGCACGCCCAGCAAAATTGCGCCGATACTCGAGGCGCTGGCCGCCCAGCACCAACCCGTCACCGTGGAGTTGCCGAATAACCAAGGGCTGTTTGCCACGCGCATTGTCCGCGCCGACCCGGGCGGGCAGTTCATCATCGTCGCCGCTGCAAAGGACGACGCGCTCAACGCGACCGTGCTTTCCCTCACGCGCCTGACCCTGGTTGCCGAGCCGGAGGACTGGCATATCGAATTTGTCGGCGTTGAGCCGAGCTCGGTGGTGCAGGACGGGATTGCGGCGATACGCATGCACTACCCGGAGATACTCACCGTGCAGCAGCGCCGCAAGCATGAGCGCCGCGGCGCGTCTCCTGCGCTCGTGCTGCACTGCGTCGCCGACGCCGGCGGCATAGCGCCCTTCGACGCGCAGATAAAGGATATCAGCCTGGGCGGCATCAGCGTGCTGATTTATCCGCCGGACGTGATGATCGAGCCGGGCACGGTGCTCGTCGGCAGCCGCATCGAAATACCGGGCGCAGGTCCGGTTACCGTCGACCTGGAAGTGCGCTACTCGGAAATCGTGACGCTTGCCGACGGCAGCCGCGCACGCTGCTCCGGGTTCCGTTTCCTCAATGCGCGGGAAGACATCAGGCGCATGCTCATCGACGCAATCGGCTAGCGCCGAACTTCGCCCCGGCTGCGAGCGGCTGCGCGACGAATGCGAATTCAGCATCCGAATTGTAGGTGAGCATGCAGTTGATTTCGGTTAACGTGTCCCCGCCGACCGCCGTCCAACACGGGCGCGAGTCAATAATGACGGGCATTTTCAAGAAACCGGTTGCGGGGCCGGTGCGCGCCGGGACCTACAACCTGGAGGGCGACGGCCAGGCGGATCTGGACAACCACGGGGGTCTGCACAAGGCCGTGTATGCCTATGCGCTCGATCACTATGCCTACTGGCGCGAAACACTGGGTCGCGAAGAAATGGATTACGGCCAATTCGGCGAGAATCTCACCGTCGCCGGCCTGGACGAGTCCGAACGCTGCGTGGGCGACCGGCTGCAAATCGGAAGCGCACTGTTTGCCATAACCCAGCCCCGGGTGCCCTGTTACAAGCTCGGCATCCGCTTCGGCGACGAGACGGTGCCGAAGCTGTTTTCGCAATCCGCGCGCACCGGATTCTATCTAAGCGTGCTGCGCGAAGGCGTGATCGAGGCGGGAGACGCTGTGGAGGTAGTCGAACACGGTTATCGCAAGGTGGCGATAAAGCCCCTGTTCGAAGCCTACATGAGGCGCGGTGACAAAGACGCCTCGCGCATCCTGTTGCGCGCGCTGGAAGTGCCGGAACTGTCGCCCGAGTGGCGCGCGCAAATCGAGAAGCGGCTGGCACGCGACCAGGCGTGAGCCGCCCGGCGTGAAGCCGGCAAGCTGCGCCCGCCTTCGGACAGCGGGTCGTTCAACTGCGCCGGACAAACGATGGTTGACTACTCGACCGTGACCGACTTGGCGAGATTGCGCGGCTTGTCCACGTCGGTGCCGCGCGCGAGCGCCGTGTGATACGCCAGCAGCTGCAGCGGCACGACGTGCAGTATCGGCGATAGCGCGCCGTAGTGCTCCGGCATGCGTATCACATGCACGCCCTCGGAGGGCGCGATATGGCTGTCGCCGTCGGCGAAGACATAGAGCTCGCCGCCGCGCGCGCGCACTTCCTGCATATTGGACTTGAGTTTCTCCAGCAGGGTGTCGTTGGGCGCGACCGTGACCACCGGCATTTCCCTGGTCACCAAGGCCAGCGGCCCGTGCTTCAATTCGCCCGCCGGATAGGCTTCGGCGTGGATATAGGATATTTCCTTCAGCTTGAGCGCGCCCTCGAGCGCGATCGGATAGTGCAAACCGCGACCGAGAAACAGGGCATGCTCGCGCTGCGCGAAGCGTTCCGACCAGGCGATGATCTGCGGTTCCAAGGCAAGCACGCTCGCGAGCGCGGCCGGCAGGTGGCGCAGGTTCTTCAGATGACGCGCCTCGTCCTCCGCGGAAAGCCGCCCGCGCTGCTTCGCCAGTGCGAGTGCTAGCAGGAACAGTGCGGCGAGCTGCGTGGTGAATGCCTTGGTCGAGGCCACGCCGATTTCCATTCCGGCGCGGGTAAGGTACTTGAGCGCGGTCTGCCGCACTATGGCGCTGGAGGCGACGTTGCAGATTGCCAGAGTGTGGGTGTGGCCCAGTGACTGCGCATGCTTCAACGCGGCCAGGGTATCGGCGGTCTCACCCGACTGCGAGATC
>JAENXP010000272.1 GCA_016649475.1 Burkholderiales bacterium
CCTGCAAGGTGCCGATCTGTTTCGGGGTGCGTGCGAGACTGGCCGAAGCCGACAGCACCGAGGCCGGGATCAAACCGCCGGTGAAGGAAAGCAGCAGGCACAGGCCATAGCGAATCAGATCCGGCAGCAGGTCGAGGAAGATACCGACGCCGCACAGGCCGGTGACCAAACTGGCGAAGGCGATCAGGCTGCCGCGGCGAAAATTGCGTTGCAGCAGACTGCCGCCGAGCAGGTTGCCCGGCACGTTCACCAGGACCATCAGGCAGGACAGCAGCGATACCGCCAGCGGCGAGAGCGCGCGCTGCTCCTGCAGGAAAGTGGGCAGCCAGATGATCAGGGCGAAATGTTGCAGCGTCCAGCTGGTCATGGCGACGGCCAGCAGCCAGGGCTTGAGTTGCATCAGGGCCGCCCTGGCTGCGGCAAATGGATGTGCCTCGGCTTTGGCAGGCGCAGGCAGTCGGTAGGCAAGGCGCGAGCGGGATACGGCGAGCAATGCGCTCAGCAATGCCGCCAGGCTCAGCACCCACATTCCACGCCAGCCGCCGTATGGCATCACCGCCGGCGCCAGCAGCATGGACAGGCCGACTCCCGCGGGCAGGTAAGCGCTCCAGATGCCGAGCGCGAAGCGACGGTCCATCGGCACGCTGGCGGAACTGAGCAAGGCCGGCGCGGAAACGGCGACGGCGACTACGCCCGCGCCTTCGGCAAAGCGCGAAATCAACAGCGCCAACTCGTTGCCAGCGGCGAGACCGCCCAGTCCGCCCGCGATGCCGAAGCCCAGGCCGATCCTGCACATGCGCACGGCGCCGATGCGATCGCCCAGCACTCCGAACAGCACCGCCGTCGTCACCGCCATGGTATTGATCATGGACGACACCCAGCCTGCGGCCACCAGCGTAAGGCCGAATTCGGCGCGCAACTGCGCCATGGCGATCGGCACCTTGCCGACGTTCATGGCCACGGCAACGCCGCAAAGGACGGCGGCCAGCACGCCCCGCCAGTCGGTTTCGGTGCGGATCGGAGCAGCGGAGTTCATGTCAGGGTGCAGCGTAGCGTCCTGCGCAAACGCCTGCTGCACGCTGTTGCCGGGCCTTATGCACTCACTCGATCACTCGACGCCGACGCCCTGCCCCGCCACCATCCGCCCGACGCGGCGCGCAGCGTCGAAGCCCTGCTTCCCGAATTCGGCAAGCACCTGCGCTTCGACTTCGGGGGCGCAGGCGACGAGCAGTCCGCCGCTGGTCTGCGGATCGGTGAGGAGCGCGCGCTGCCAGTCGGTCATGCCCGCGGGGAGCCGGATCTCCTTGCCATAGCCCGCCCAGTTGCGCTCGCTCGCGCCGGTCACCGTGCCCTGTTTGGCCCAGTGCAGCGCGTCCTCGATGAACGGCAGGTCGGCGTAGCGCAGCTGCGCGCCGAGCCTGGAACCGCGGCAGATTTCCAGCAGGTGCCCGGCGAGGCCGAAGCCGGTTATGTCGGTCATTGCGTGCACCCCTGGCAGTTCGGACAGGGCGATGCCGGGTGTATTGAGCCTGGTCGTGGCAGCGATCATCTGCGCGTAACCGGCGGCCGAGAGCACGCCTTTTTTCAGCGCGGCTGAAAGAATGCCCACCCCCAGGGGCTTGCCCAGGATCAGCACGTCGCCCGCCTGCGCGCGGTCGTTGCGCTTGACCCGGTCCGGATGCACCAGGCCCAGCGCGACCAGGCCGTAGATCGGCTCGAGCACGTCGATGGAATGCCCCCCGGCAATGGGTATGCCCGCTTCGGCGCACACCGACTCGCCGCCGGCGAGGATTTTCCCGATCACTTCGATTGGCAGCTTGTCCAGCGGCATGCCGACCACGGCCAGCGCCATGAACGGACGCCCGCCCATGGCGTAAATATCGGAGAGCGCATTGGTCGCGGCAATGCGCCCGAAATCGTAGGGATCGTCGACGATGGGTGTGAAAAAATCGGTGGTCGCGATCAGCGCCTGGCTATCGTTCAGGCGGTACACCGCGGCATCGTCGCTGGAGTCCATTCCTACCAACAGATCCGTGGGCAGAGTGCGGATGGGCGTGGCCGCGAGCAGTTCGGTGAGCACCCCGGGTGCGATCTTGCAGCCGCAGCCACCGCCGGAGGAGAGCTGGGTAAGGCGAATGGGCGCGGCTGCTGGTGCGTTCATGGTGGCGGGGCTCGGTCGGAACGGGGTGTTTGCGTGTAAACTCGCGGCTGATTCTAAAGCAGCGAAGCCGCATCGGCGTTCGATGCGGCTTCTTCGGAAAATCCGTGAAATTTCCCAACGTCGTCACCGTAGCACAGCTGACTGAATTTGACGAGGTCATCGACGTGCGCTCGCCCTCCGAATTCGCCGAGGACCATGTGCCCGGCGCGATCAACTGCCCGGTGCTCGACGACGCCGAGCGCGCCGCGATCGGCACCATGTACAAACAGGTCTCGCCGTTCGACGCGAAAAAGCGCGGCGCCGCCCTGGTGGCGAAAAACATCGCGCGCCATATCGAGGAAACATTCGCCGCGCACGGCAGGACCTGGCGCCCGCTTGTCTACTGCTGGCGCGGCGGCAAGCGCAGCGGCGCCATGGCGCATATCCTGTCCGAGATCGGCTGGCACGCGGCGCAACTCGAAGGCGGCTATCGCGCCTATCGGCGCGAGATCCTGGCGCAATTGGCGGAACTGCCGCAGAAGTTCCGCTACCGCGTGGTCTGCGGCGCCACCGGCAGCGCCAAAAGCCGCCTGCTGCAGGCCCTGGCAGTGGCCGGCGCACAGGTGCTGGACCTGGAAGCACTGGCCAGCCACCGCGGCTCGGTCCTCGGCAACCTTCCAGAGGAACCGCAACCGGCGCAGAAAATGTTCGACAGCCTGGTGTGGAACACCTTGCGCAAGTTCGACCCGGATCGAGTCGTGCATGTGGAGGCCGAAAGCAAGAAGATCGGCCAACTGCAGGTTCCGGATGCGCTGCTCGCGTGCATGCGCGCAAGCCCTTGCGTGCTGATCGAGGCGCCGCTGGCCGAACGCGTCGCCTTCCTCGTCGATGAATACGAACATTTTCTCGGCGATCCGCAGGATCTGAAAACGAAGCTCGAGTGTCTTACGGGCCTGCACAGCAAGGACACTTTGGCGCGCTGGATGAGCCTGGTGCAGCAAGGGCAATGGGACGAACTCGTCGCAGACCTGCTCGCCAATCACTATGATCCGGCCTACCACCGCGCGACGCTGAAGAATTTCGAGCAACTGGCGCAGGCGCAAGTGCTCAGGCCGGCCAAGCTCGATGCTGCGTCCCTCGCGCACATGGCGGCCCAGGTGATCGCGGAGGTGCAGGCGTGAACAGCCCGGAAATGAAATCCCGGCTGCTGCAGCTGTTCCCGGTGTTCCAGAAACTGCCCGCTGCGGTGGTGGAGGAGATCGTGAGCAGCGCGGCCCTGCGGCAAGCGCCGGCGGGCGCAATCCTGTTCGAAGCGGCGAGCCCCTGCACCGGATTTCCCATGCTGCTCGAAGGCAGCGTGCGCGTGGTCAAGTCCGCGCCCAACGGCCGCGAAGTCCAGCTCTACCGCATCACCCCCGGTGAAAGCTGCCTGCTCTCCAGCAGTTGCCTGCTAGGGGGCAGCGCGTACTCCGCCACCGGTGTCGCGCAAACTGCGGTGACTCTGCTCGCCTTGCCGCCGGTGGTTTTCCACCGGCTGCTGGCCGAGTACAAGCCCTTTCGCGACTATGTGTTCGGCCTGTTCTCCGAGCGCCTGGCCGATCTGATGACCCTGGTCGAGGCGGTGGCTTTCCACAAGCTGGACCAGCGCCTGGCCGCGCTGCTGCTCGGCAAAGGCGAACTGGTGCGCGCCACGCACCAGAGCCTGGCCGACGAACTGGGCAGCGTGCGCGAAATGGTGAGCCGGCTGCTCAGCAACTTCCAGGATCGCGGCTGGGTGGCGCTGGGCCGCGAGCAGATCCGCATCACCGACGCTGCGGCGCTGCGGCGCCTCGCGCAGCCGTAATCCGCGCACAAGCAGCATCGAAAATCAGACGCGGTGTCCGAGATATTGACGCAGCCCCCAAAGGACTTGCGCGCTGCGCGCGCCAACCGGTTAACAACAAGGACAGCCATGGTTTTTCATACAAGATCGCCGATTGCGCACGGATAGATTTTTATCCGTGCGCAATCGGCGATCCGCGCGGACGGTTTCTCGTCCGCGCCAAATTGCAACCTCAAAAAATGAGGGGGGCGATTCAAGCCACTGCGTATAGCAATCGACGCCAGCGCGCGCCGCCTACAAGCTCCCGAGCACCTTGATGTGCGCAACGACGCCGCGCGCGAGCGCGGACAGATTGTAGCCGCCCTCCAGCACTGAAACGATGCGCCCTTCGGCGTATTTGTCCGCCACCGCCTTGATTTCCGTGGTGACCCAGGCGTAATCCGCGTCCACCAGCCGCAACATGGCCATGTCGTCCTCGACATGGGCATCGAATCCGGCGGAGAAAAACACCATCTGCGGCTGAAACGCTTCCAGCGCCGGCAACCAGTGCTGCGTCACCGCGTCGCGAAAGGGCTGGCTGCCTGCGCCCGCGGGCAACGGCACGTTGACCATGTTCGACGACGGATCCTCGGTGCCGCTATACGGATAGAACGGATGCTGAAACGTGCTCACCATCAGCACGCGCGCGTCGTCGCGGAATATGTCTTCGGTACCGTTGCCGTGATGCACGTC
>JAENXP010000521.1 GCA_016649475.1 Burkholderiales bacterium
AACTCGATGCCCTGACCGATACGGTTGGGGCCGCCCCCGAGCACCATGATTTTCTTGCGCCCGGTCGGGCTCGCTTCGCACTCTTCCTCGTAGGTGGAATACATGTACGCGGTATTGGTCGCGAACTCCGCGGCGCAGGTATCCACGCGCTTGTACACCGGCCGCACGCCGAGCGCATGCCGGCGCTCGCGCACCTCGCGCTCCGTCGCCGCGAGCAGAGTGGCCAGGCGCCGGTCAGAAAAGCCGTTGCGCTTGAGGGTGCGCAGCGCCGGCGCATCGAGGTCTTGCGGGCGCTTGCCTTTCAATTCCCGTTCCTGCCTCAGCAAATCCTCGATTTGCGCAAGGAACCAGGGGTCGATGTGCGTATCGCGGTGGATCTGCTCGAACGAGAGGCCGCAGCGGAACGCGTCCGCCACGTACCAGATGCGCTCCGGCCCGGGGTCGCCTAGTTCGGTCTCGAGCACGTCCAGATCGGTGGTTTTTTCGTCCAGACCGTCGGCGCCGGTCTCTAGGCCGCGCAGGGCCTTTTGCAACGACTCCTGGAAAGTGCGGCCTATGGCCATCACTTCGCCCACCGATTTCATCTGCGTGGTTAGACGGCTGTTCGCCTGGGGAAATTTCTCGAAAGCGAAGCGCGGGATCTTGGTGACGACGTAATCGATGCTCGGCTCGAACGAAGCCGGCGTCGCGCCGCCGGTGATCTCGTTGGCGAGTTCGTCCAGGGTGTAGCCTACGGCAAGCTTGGCTGCGATCTTGGCGATGGGAAAGCCTGTCGCCTTGGAGGCGAGAGCGGAGGAGCGCGATACGCGCGGATTCATCTCGATCACGATCATCTTGCCATCGGCCGGGTTGATCGCGAACTGCACATTGGAACCGCCGGTTTCCACCCCGATTTCGCGCAGCACCGCGATCGAGGCATTGCGCATGATCTGGTATTCCTTGTCGGTCAGCGTTTGCGCCGGGGCCACGGTGATCGAGTCGCCCGTGTGCACGCCCATCGGATCGAGGTTCTCGATCGAGCAGATGATGATGCAGTTGTCGGCCTTGTCGCGCACCACCTCCATCTCGAACTCTTTCCAGCCGATCACCGACTCCTCGATCAGCAACTCCTTGGTCGGCGAGGCATCAAGGCCGCGTTCGCAGATGGCCACGAACTCCTCGCGGTTGTACGCTATCCCGCCGCCGGAACCGCCGAGCGTAAAAGAGGGCCGGATCACCACCGGATAGCCGATCGACGCCTGCACCTGCAGCGCCTCTTCCATGCTATGCGCGAGCATGGAGCGCGGGCAGTCCAGGCCGATCGACTTCATCGCCTGCTTGAATTTCTCCCGGTCTTCCGCCTTGTCGATGGCCTCGCGCGAGGCGCCTATCAATTCCACGCCGTATTTTTCCAGCACGCCGTGCTTGGCCAGGTCGAGGGCGCAATTCAGTCCCGTCTGCCCTCCCATGGTCGGCAGCAGCGCGTCCGGCCGTTCCTTGGCAATGATGGCCTCGACCATCTGCCAGGTCACCGGCTCGATATAGGTGACATCGGCCATCTCCGGATCGGTCATGATGGTCGCCGGATTGGAATTCACCAGGATGACCTTGTAGCCTTCCTCGCGCAGCGCCTTGCAGGCTTGCGCGCCGGAATAGTCGAACTCGCAGGCCTGACCGATGATGATCGGGCCGGCACCGATAATCAGAACGCTGCGGATGTCGGTTCGTTTCGGCATCAGCGGGCGGCCATGGGCTTCGGCGCGGGAATCACCGCGGCGCCGATCGATAAAATACGCTTGCAGCCCCGGAATTTCATGCCTTTCTTTCTTCCATCAGTTTCGCAAAGCGATCGAACAGGTAGCCGATGTCGTGCGGTCCCGGGCTCGCCTCGGGGTGGCCCTGGAAGCAGAACGCTGGCCGATCGGTGCGCGCCATGCCCTGCAGGCTGCCGTCGAACAGCGAAACATGGGTCGGGCGCAGATTGGCCGGCAGCGTTGCCGCATCCACAGCGAAGCCATGATTCTGGCTGGTGATCGCCACCCGCCCCGTGTCCAGGTCCTTTACCGGATGGTTGGCGCCATGGTGTCCGAACTTCATTTTCATGGTCTTCGCGCCGGACGCGAGGCCCAGCAACTGGTGGCCCAGGCAGATGCCGAAGGTGGGCAGGCCGGCCGCAATGATCTCGCTTATGGCTTCGATGGCATAGGTGCAGGGCTCGGGATCGCCTGGTCCGTTGGAGAGGAAAACGCCGTCGGGCTTGGTTGCCAACACCGCCTTGGCCGGGGTCTGCGCCGGAAACACCGTCACCTTGCAGCCGCGTTCGGCCAGCAGGCGCAGGATGTTGCGCTTCACGCCGAAATCATAGGCGGCGACATGGAAGCGATGGTTGTCGATCCTGCCGTACCCCTTGCCCAGTCGCCATACGCCTTCGCTCCAATCGTAGGACTCGCGCGCCGTGACCACCTTCGCCAGATCCATGCCGGCGAGCCCCGGAAACGCGCGCGCCGCAGCCAGGGCGCGCGTCACCTCCCCCTCGCCCAGCTTCCCGCCTTGCGCAGCAGTGAGCAGGCATCCTGCCTGCGCCCCGCCGGTACGCAGGATCCGGGTGAGCTTGCGCGTGTCGATGCCGGCGATGGCGACGATCTTGTTGGCTACGAGGTAGTCCGGCAGGCTATGCTCGCTGCGGAAATTCGATACCAGCAAGGGCAGGTCGCGAATCACCAGGCCGGCCGCATGCAGCTGTGCCGACTCCTGGTCTTCCTGGTTGACGCCGGTATTGCCGATATGCGGATAGGTCAGCGTGACGATCTGGCGGCAATACGAGGGATCGGTGAGGATTTCCTGGTAACCGGTCATGGCGGTATTGAACACCACCTCGCCGGCCGAACTGCCGGCGGCGCCCACGCCGATA
>JAENXP010000228.1 GCA_016649475.1 Burkholderiales bacterium
ACCTGCAGTTTCTGCAGCCCCTGCCTTCCGGAATCAAGGAAATCCTGCAGGGGTTCAAGAAGGTCATGACCATAGAGAGCAACTGGAGCGACCGCCCCGAGGACAAAATCATCGATGAATCCAATCGCCGCTATTCGTCGCTGGCGATACTGCTGCGCTCGCGCTACCTGGTCGACATCGACTGCTGGAGCGAGGTCAGGGGCCAGCCGATCAAGCCCGGAACCATACGCCGCGTAATGATGGAAAAGCTGAAAAAGTAACAGCAGAAGCTAAAGTAACGAAAGGTGAAAAACCATGAACATGATGTCCGACATTAACTCCGCCACTGCCTGCCTGTTGCAGATGACCGACGAGCACTTCGAGCTCGAAGACTATCAAAGCGGCGTGCCGCGCTGGTGCACCGGCTGTGGCGACAACGCCATCCTCGCGGCGGTGCAGCGGCTGTGCCGCGACGAAGCGCTGCGCCCGGAAAAGACGGTGTTCGTTTCCGGCATCGGCTGCTCCAGCCGCTTTCCCCACTACATGAAGACCTACGGTTTTCACGGCATACACGGGCGGGCGCTGCCGGTCGCCGAAGGCGTGAAAATGGCGCGCCCCGACCTGACCGTGTTCGTGAATACCGGCGACGGCGACTGCACCAGCATCGGCGCGGCGCACTGGATCCACGCCATACGCTACAACATGAACATCACGGTGTTCCTGCACGACAACCAGATTTACGGCCTGACCAAGAAACAGGCTTCGCCCACCTCGCCCATCGGCACCAAGAGCAACACCACTCCGCGCGGCAGTTACCTGGAGGCATTGAATCCACTGACCGTCACGCTGGGCATTCAAAACGTATCCTTCGTCGCGCAGGCGGCCGACTGGATTCCGGAGGTGCTGTTCGATATCGTCAAGGCGGCCTATCACCACAGGGGATTGTCGTTCGTGCGCATTATTCAGCGCTGCCCCGAGTGGCTGCCCAAGGCGCTCGATCCGTGGATGCACGACCCGAACAAAGTGCTGTTGCTCAATCACGCGAACGGCCTGCATCCGAGCGCCGGCTTGTCCCGGGTGTACAAGAATCAGATCGAGCACGACCCGCTGAACATCGACCGCGCGCGCGAAATCGCCTCCGACACCGATACCATCCCGGTCGGAATTCTGTACAACAATCCGAAGGTTCCATGCTACGAGGACCTGCGGCAGTCGGACAAACTGCGCACCCCCGATCTGACCCGCGCGGGGCTGAATGCGGAGCTGGACAAGTACACCGTCTGGCCGCAGGGCGCGGAACAAAAAGTAGCCTGACACGGATGGTGCAATACGCCGGCGCGCGCCATCGAAAGTTACGACGGGCGCCTTAACAGATCATAAAGAAATAACCAGTAAGGCAGGTTGAAGAAAATGGAAGCGGATACCCAGGCACATGTTGCTTTTTTCCTGACCGGCAGGCGGCCGAGCGAGCATCTGGACGCAGTCGATGAACTGAAGCTGCGACCGGCGCTTTTCGCCGGCTACCGCGAGCTCACCCAGCTGCGCTACGATTTTCCGCTGGTGCTGCTCGCCCAGCCATCCGATAGCCTGTTCACGCAGTCCCTGTCGGGTCTGTTCGACACCGCTCTCGCGGCGGCCGCGCGCGGCAGCAACGCCGAGCGCATCCGCAAACACGCCCTGCGGCTGGAGCAGGAAATCCGCGTCCTGGTGGCCGCTGGCGCCGGCGGGCCCCTGTCCGCGCTGTGGGAAAAGGCGGCGGGCCGCCTGGCCAAGGCCGAAGACAAATCCGGCGACAGCTGGCTGGCGGACAGTCTGCGGCGCACGCGTGCAGCAATCAAATTGGACGGCGAACTTGCCGATTGCGACGCCGCCTTGCCAGGGCGCCTGCTGCAGCATGCCTGGAGCGCGGTGCAGAAGCGCAAGTCCGCAGCGTTTCGCAAGGATCTCGACCGTCTGGTGCTCAAACTTTCGGACATACTCAAGGCGGATTTCGAGCGTTCCGAAGCCGGCCGCAGCGCAAAGCACCTTAAGGCGTCCGTAGGGAGCGGATTCGGCGACGCATTCGACTTCGACGCGATGTCGCGCATCCTCGCCAAGGCCCTGCCGAAGGACGAGTTTCCCGAGAGCCGGCGCAAGCGCATACGCGAGCTGCTTGCCGTGCTCGGTGCGCAGCAATTCTATCCATCCGCTGACGCGCCCGCGAAGAAGTCCGCGGCAGCCAGGCCCTATTCTTTCCTTTTCGACGGCTGCGCCGACGCGCTCGCGGCGTTCCGCGAGCGCATGCCCAGGCTGATCGAACTGGCCAGGGCGATCGCCATTGCCGAGCTCGAGATCGACGGGCAGTACAACGAAGCCAAGCACGGCGCCTTGTTCGAGCAGTTCGGCGCGAACGGACTCGACCCGCAGGACCTGGCCCCGTTTCCCGACTATCTGGTCTGCGTCAACGCCGAAAAGATGCTGGCGGAAGAGCATGCGCAGCTGATGGAAATCCTCTCCTCGGGTTTGCCGATCAAGGTTCTGCTGCAGATCGACGACATCCTCGAAGAGTCGCCCAACGGCGAAGGCGGCCTTTCCTCCGGCATGCGCAGCCGCCAGATCGCCAACATGGCCATCGGCCTGAACGAGGTGTACGTGCTGCAGTCTTCCAGCTCGAATCTCTACCGCTTCCGCGAGCGCGTGCTGCGCGGGTTGAGTTATCGCGGGCCCGCCCTGTTCAGCGTGTATTCCGGCGCGAACGCCGAGGCTTCCGATTTGCCGCCCTATCTGATGTCGGCTGCGGCGATGGAATCGCGCGCCTTCCCCGCCTTTACCTACGATCCGTCCGCGGGGCCGAACTGGGCAGCGCGTTTCTACCTCGAAGCCAATTCACAAGTCGATCTGGACTGGCCGGTTCAGGGTTTCGCCTATGAAAACGAGGAGCACCAGAGGGTGTCGGAGGACCTGGCCTTCACTCTGGTCGATTTTGTCGCCAGCGACCGCCGCTACGCCCGCCATCTCGCGCGCGTGCCGCGGGAGAAGTGGAACGGCAGCATGATTCCGGTGGATGAGTCCCTGACGCGCGAGCGCAAGGGGCTGCCGGACAAGGTTCCCAGCCTGCTGATGGTCGACGCGGACAACGTGCTGCAGCGCGTGATCGTCGATGAGCGCCTGATCCGCGAAGCGCGGCGCTGCCGCGAAATGTGGCACAGCCTGCAGGAGCTGGGCGGCGTGCACAATTCGCATGCGGAAAAACTGCTCGCGCGCGAGAAGAAGGCCTGGGAAGAGCGCATGCATCAGGAAGCGGAAACCCACGCCGCGGCTGCGCCGGTGGCGGCGGCGAGCGCGGCCGCAGCGCCGGCGGCAGCGACTGCCGCAGTCGAGGAAGAGCCGGAACGTTCGCCCGACGAAGCCTATATCGAGACCCCGCGCTGTTCGACCTGCAACGAGTGCACCACGATCAACGGCAAGATGTTTGCCTACGACAACAACAAGCAGGCCTATATCGCCGATATCAACGCCGGCACCTATGCGCAGCTGGTGGAGGCCGCCGAGAGCTGCCAGGTGTCGATCATCCACCCGGGCAAACCGCGCAATCCGAAAGAGCCCGGCCTGGAAGAACTGCTCAAGCGCGCCGAGCCGTTCCTGTAGACGGCGTCCGAGCAAGGGACTTGCGCGCTGCGCGCGCCAACCGTGTTTTTGGTACGGAGAAAAGCGATTCGTACCAAAAACACGGTTATTGATAAAAGCAATTGCAGCGCGGGGGGGTTATACAAGATCGTCGATTGCGCGCGGATGTGTTTTTCATCCGTGCGCAATCGACGATCCGCGCGGACGGCTTCACGTCCGCGCAGTAGCGCAGCTCCGCATTTTCGCTTTGGGCATTGACCGTAAGCTGGCGGGATAGAACAATGCCTGCACCGTGTTCAAGTGCATCCTTATTCAGTGACAGCCGGCGTCCGCCGCATCATCCATGTCGACATGGACGCGTTCTACGCGTCGGTGGAGCAGCGCGACGATCCGAAGCTGCGCGGCAAGCCGGTGGCCGTGGGCGGCCAGCCCGGATCGCGCGGCGTAGTGGCGGCGTCGAGTTACGAGGCGCGCGTGTTCGGCGTGCGCTCGGCGATGCCGATGGCGCGGGCCGTGCGCCTGTGTCCGGAACTGCTCATCGTCCGGCCGGATTTCACGCGTTACCGCGCAGCCTCGCAGCAGATACTCGAAATCTTCCGCTCGTGCACGTGTCTGGTGGAGCCGCTGTCGCTGGACGAGGCCTATCTGGACGTCAGCGTCAATCATTGGGGCGAGCCGCTGGCGACGCAGGTGGCGAAGCGGCTGAAGCAGCGCATCCGCGAGGAGACCCGGCTGACGTCCTCTGCCGGTGTGGCGCCCAACAAGTTTCTCGCCAAAATCGCATCCGGCTGGCACAAACCCGACGGGCTGACGGTGATTTCGCCGGACCGGGTCGAGGCGTTTCTGCAGCAGCTGCCGGTGGACGCCTTGTGGGGCGTGGGGCCGGTGACCGCGGGGAAGCTGCGCAAGATCGGCATTCAACGTCTGGTCGAGGTGCGCAGCGTAGATCCGGAACTGCTGCAGCGTACAGTCGGCGGCCTCGCGGACGCTTTGCGACGCCTGGCCATGGGCGAAGATTCCCGGCCAGTAGTTCCCGACCGGCCGCACAAGTCCTCTAGCAGCGAAAATACCTACGACGAGGATCTGCTCGCGCTGAATGAGATACGCGCGGAGATCGAGCGCATGGCGCGCCAGACGGCAGGATGGCTGGCACGCAAGGGACTGCTCGCGCGCACGGTGAACATCAAGGTGCGCTACGCCGATTTCAGCACGGTCACGCGCAGCCACACCGCTGCGGCACCCACGCGCGATGCGGAGGAGATCGTTGCGCGCGCGCTGACGCTGCTACTGCGCACCGAAGCCGGGCGCCGGCCGATACGCCTGCTGGGCGCGGGCGTGCACGGCCTCGCCGCCGATGACGCGGCCGCCGGCTATCCGGGCGTGCTGAAATTCGAAGACTAGCTTGCTGGCGCGCAAGCGCGCCGCCGGGTTTTGCTTTCGCCGCGAATAGGCAGATAATTTGACATCACTCATGTCCAACTTTTTGCTCGATCTGAGTTTTGGCGTCAAACGGCCCGATGGCTACGTGTCCGATATCTGGCGCGCCTCGACCACCCGCCTGGGCAATTTTCACCTCGCCACGAGCTCGATCGGGGGCGTGGAAGAATACAGCTTCAACAAATCCGGCCTGTGCCGCAGCGCGCATAGCGGTACGGACGGCGCTCCCGAGGCCCTGCGCGACCGCGCCGGCTTC
>JAENXP010000266.1 GCA_016649475.1 Burkholderiales bacterium
GACTATGCCGGCGAGTATGCCGGCCAGCAGGCGCGGATTGTCCAGAGCGATGTGGATCGAGCCCGCGGTCAGCACGAATCCGGGCACGAGAATCGCAGAGAACACCGCCGCGGGAACGTAGCGCAGCGCGCGCCGCAGCAACGCGGGCGCGGGCCAGCGCGCGAACAGCAGGATGAAGGACGCGCGCGGTATGAAACTGGTCAGCGCCAACCCGAGGATCAGCAGCAAGAATGTGGTCATCGCGGGCGCCGCTCCTGCAGGGTTTCCACCAGCATGCCGGTGGCGATGCCGGCGGCGGCCGCCAGCAACAGGCCCAGGCGCAGCGGCAGGGGCCAGGCGATTACGGCGGTGATACCCGCAGCGCAGGCGGCGGCGGCAACGGCGCGGTCGCGGATGGTGGGCACGACGATGCCGAGGAAGGTGAGCAATATGGAGAATTCGAGGTGCCAGGCGGCCGGAATGCGTGCGCCGAGCAGAACGCCGGTCAAGGTACCGATCTGCCAGGTGATCCAGATTGCGGCGCAGCAGCCGAAGTAGTACCAGACCTTGTCGGCAGCTCCCATCGGGCGTTCGTAGCCGCGCAGCGAAAGGACGTAACCATTGTCCGACAGGATGTAGGAGAGCAAAGGCCGCCAGTGCGGGCCGGCCGCCGCCAGGTGCGGTGCGATCGACAGGCTGTAAATGGAAAAACGCAGGTTGATCACCAAGGCCGCGAGGATGGCGATCACCAGCGGGCTGCCCGAGCTGACGAGCTGCAAGGCGGCCAGCTGCGAGTTGCCGGCGTAGACCAGTACCGACATCAGTATGGCCAGGTAGTAGGGCATGCCCGCGGCGACCATCGCCACGCCGCTGATCGTGCCGAAGGCCAGCACCCCGGGCAGGACCGGCAGGCAGGCTTTGAATGCGGCAAGAAATTGGGGATGGAGGCGCAAGAGCAGTCGTCAGCGGTGGCGGCGGGCGGGAGTCATCGGGCGGGGGACATTTTAGACCGCCCTTGCTGCCAGCGCCGGCCGGGCCCTTGAAATTTCCCCCTGCAGCCCGCATTTAACGGGGGATTAAGGACTATCCACGGAGAAACCATGTCTGCCACCGCCACCAAGGAAACGCTGGGCTTTCAGACCGAAGTCAAGCAACTGCTGCACCTGATGATCCACTCCTTGTACAGCAACAAGGAGATTTTTCTGCGCGAACTGATATCGAACGCTTCCGATGCCGCCGACAAGCTGCGTTTCGAAGCGCTCTCGGATGCTTCGGTCTATGGCACGGACGCGGACCTGAAGATACGCGTCAGTTTCGACCAGGCGGCGCGCACATTGACTGTGTCCGATAACGGCGTGGGCATGTCGCGCGACGAGGTCATCGCCAACATCGGCACCATCGCCAAATCCGGCACGCGCGAGTTTTTCCACGCGCTCACGGGCGACCAGGCCAAGGATGCCCATTTGATCGGCCAGTTCGGCGTGGGTTTTTATTCGTCTTTCATCGTCGCCGACCGCGTTAGCCTGGTTACGCGGCGCGCCGGTCTTGCGGCGGGGGAGGCGGTGCGCTGGGAATCCGACGGCGGCGGCGAGTACAGCATCGAAGCGGTCGAAAAAGAGGCCCGCGGCACCGAGGTAACCCTGCATCTGCGCGAGGGCGAGGACGAGCTACTGGACGATACCCGCCTGCGCGCCCTGATCCGCAAGTATTCCGACCACATCGCCATCCCGATCCGGATGGAAAAGCGCGTCTGGGACGAGGACAAGAAGGAACATCGGGCGAGCGGCGAGGACGAGACGGTCAATCAGGCGAGCGCGCTGTGGGCGCGGCCGAAGTCCGAAATCAGCGAAGAGCAGTACCAGGAGTTCTACAAGCATGTGGCGCACGATTTCGAAACGCCGCTTGCGTGGACGCACAACAAGGTCGAGGGCCGGCACGAGTACACGCAGCTTCTGTACCTGCCCGCGCATGCGCCCTTCGACCTGTGGGACCGTGCCCACCGCCACGGCATCAAGCTGTACGTGCGCCGCGTGTTCATCATGGACGACGCCGAGCAGCTGCTTCCCGCCTACCTGCGCTTCGTGCGCGGAGTGGTCGATTCCAACAACCTGCCGCTCAACGTGTCGCGCGAAATACTCCAGCAGAGCAAGGACATAGAGGCGATCCGCTCCGGCTGCACCAAGCGCGTGCTCGCGCTGCTGGACGACCTGGCGCAAAACCAGCAGGACAAGTATGCCGGGTTCTGGAAGGAATTCGGCCTGGTGCTGAAGGAAGGGGTGGGCGAGGACCATGCGAACCGGGAGAAAATCGCCGGACTGCTGCGCTTTGCCAGCACCCACAACGACAGCGAGGAGCAGGGCGTTTCTTTCGCCGATTATGTCGGGCGCATGAAACCGGGCCAGGAGAAGATCTATTTCGTCACCGCCGACTCCTTCCTCGCCGCCAGGAACAGCCCGCACCTGGAGGTATTCCGCAAAAAGGGCATAGAGGTGCTGCTGCTGGCCGAACGCGTGGACGAGTGGCTGGTATCGAATCTGACTGAATTCGAAGGCAAGCAGCTCGCGTCGGTGGCCCGCGGTGATCTGGACCTGGGCAAGCTGGAGGACGAGGCCGAGAAAAAGGAGCAGGAAAAGCAGGCCGGCGAATACAAGGACCTGACCGACAAGATCAAGGGCGCGCTGGGCGAGCAGGTGAAGGAAGTGCGCGTGACCCTGCGGCTGACGTCCTCGCCCGCCTGCCTGGTCTCCGATCAGTACGACATGGGCGGCAATCTTGCGCGCATTCTCAAGGCGGCCGGGCAGAAGGTGCCCGAGTCCAAGCCGATCATGGAGATCAATCCAAGCCATCCGCTGGTGCAGCGGCTCAAATACGAGGAAACCCAGTTCGCCGACTGGAGCCAGGTGCTGTTCGACCAAGCGCTGCTCGCCGAGGGCGGACAGCTGGACGACCCGGCCGGCTTCGTCAAGCGCCTGAACCAGCTGATGCTGGCCTTGTCCGGCGGCGCCTCGAAAATCTGGACCCCGGGCAGCTAGCCTAGCTGCTTCAGCATGGTCTCGGCGTCGGAGACTTCGAACTTGCGCGGCTCTTCGATGTTGAGTTGCCTGACCACGCCATTGTCCACGAGCATCGACATGCGCTTCATGCGTATTCCCATGCCGCCGGCGCTCAGGTCCGCGTCCAGGCCCAGTATCTTGGTATATTCGGCGCTGCCGTCGGCCATCATGCGTATCTTGCTGGTCGCTTTCTGGTCGCGGCCCCAGGCGCCCATGACATGGGCATCGTTGACCGAGATGCACCAGATCTCATCCACGCCTTTGGCCTTCAGCTTGTCGTAATTGGCGATATAGCCAGGCACGTGTTTGGCCGAGCAGGTCGGGGTGTATGCGCCGGGCAAGCCGAAAATAGCGATTTTCTTGCCCTTGACCAAGTCCGACACCTTGAATTTGTTCGGGCCGAGTGAGCAGCCGGCGGATTCGGTTTCGATGAATTCCATGAGCGTGCCTTCGGGAAGGCTGTCTCCAATTTTGATCATTGCATGCTCCTGTCAGTGATGGCTGCGCCCGGGGATTTTCCCTCCTACGCGCAGAATACGGGTGTAGTGTCTGTCTTTCTTTGCCGCGCTGACTACCGCAGCGCAATGGCAAATGGCGCGTGAGGTTATCATACTCCGCGGTGCGGATGCCAGCGCGGGGCCGCAGGCGCAATTTGAACCGCATGCGCATTGCCGCTATAGTGCGTTCCATGCAAGCCGCCACCGACACCGCTCCGGACCGCAAACTCAACCTCTCCGAAGTGCTGGGCGACCTGGTCGCGGACGGCATCGTCGGACGCGCCGAGGCCGACAAGCTGGTTGCCGACCGGCGCATGCAGCGCGCCGATCATCACCCGCTGGCGGTGATCGCCGACCAGAAATGGAAATCGCTGCTGCCGCCGAACAAGCTACTGCACCTTGAGTTGCTCACCGAGTGGCTGGCCGCCAGGGTCGGACTCGGGTATTTCCACATCGACCCGCTGAAAATCAATTTCTCCGCGGTCACGGACGTCATGTCCAACGCCTACGCCCAGCGCTTCAAGATATTGCCGGTGGAGGTGAACACCAAGGAGGCGGTGATCGCCACCTGCGAACCCTACATCAAGGAATGGGAGCGGGAGCTCAAGCCCATTCTGCGCCTGGAAATCCGCCGCGTGATCGCCAACCCGCTCGATATCGCGCGCTATCAGGTCGAGTTCTACAACCTGGCGAAATCGATCAAGGGCGCGGCCGAGAAGGGCGAACAGCGCAGCGGCATCGGCAACTTCGAGCAACTGGTGGAGATGGGCAATAGCAACCGCCAGTACGACGCCAACGACCAGCACATCGTGCACGTGGTCGACTGGCTGTGGCAGTACGCCTTCGACCAGCGCGCGAGCGACATCCACATGGAGCCGCGGCGCGAGGTCGGCCTGGTGCGTTTTCGCATCGACGGCGTGCTGCATCAGGTGTACCAGATCCCGGCATCTGTGATGTCCGCGATGACCAGCCGCATCAAAATATTGGGCCGCATGGACGTGGTGGAAAAACGCCGGCCGCAGGACGGGCGCATCAAGACGCGTACCGTCGACGGCCAGGAAATCGAACTGCGCCTCTCGACCATGCCCACCGCTTTTGGCGAAAAGCTGGTGATGCGCGTATTCGACCCGGAAGTGCTGGTCAAGGATTTCACCGAACTTGGTTTTTCCGATGAGGACAAGGCACGCTGGAGCCAGATGACCGCGGCGCCGCACGGGATCATCCTGGTCACCGGACCCACCGGCTCGGGTAAGACCACCACC
>JAENXP010000122.1 GCA_016649475.1 Burkholderiales bacterium
CATGCAGCTGCGGGAAATACTTAGAATAAAAGGCAACCTGCTGATTACCATCGCGCCCGACGGGATGGTCAGCGATGGGGTCAGCATCATGTCGGAAAAGGACATCGGGTCGCTGGTGGTGATGAACCAGGGGCGCCTGGTGGGCATGCTGACTTTCCGTGAAGTCCTGCAGGCGGTGCACAAGAACAAAGGCTCCATTCAGGGCGTGCGTGTGGACGCGGTGATGGTGAAAAACCCGAGGACCATAGGGCCGGGCGTCGAAGTGGACGAGCTGCGCAGCGTGATGCTCGAGCACCACATTCGCTACATGCCGGTGATCGAAGGTGATGAGCTGATCGGCGTCCTTTCGTTTCACGATGTGGCGCGGGCGGTGCTCGAAGAACAGGCGTTCGAGAACCGCATGCTCAAGGGCTATATCAAGGACTCGCCGACATAGCCGCGCTAATCTGAGAATTTCGCGCAGAAAATTTCTTGCGGCGGGGGCCGGCCTCTGCCTGGGCGCCGGGGGGCTCGCCGCCTGGCGCTATTGGCCGGAGCAGGGTTTCGTCAACCCTTGCCGCGCCGACCTGCCGCAGGCGCTGGCGCGGCATGAGCTGGTGCGCGCAGCCTGGGAAGGCATCGACGCACGCAAAGTGTGGGACAGCCACTGCCACCTGGCGGGCAACGGCGATTCCGGCGGCGGCATCCGAATCAACCCGGCCATGGAAAGCCTGGGCGATCCGTTGCAGTACGTGCAGGGCCTGTTCTTCACCAACGCGGCTTGCGTGCGGGATGAGACTGGGCAGGTCGACCAAAGCTATGTCGAGCGCATGCGCGCGCTGATGAACGGCATGCCAGCGGGGGTGAAGCTGCTGCTGCTCGCATTCGACGCGAGCGTCACCGCGGCGGGCGCAGTGTCCTGGGAACAGACCAGTCTCTACGTTCCGAATAATTACGCTGCCCACATCGCGCGGCGCCATGCGCAATCCTTCGAATGGGCAGCCTCGGTGCACCCGTATCGCCGCGACTGCGTCGAGCGGCTGGAAGCGGCGGTGGCGCAGGGTGCGCGTGCGCTCAAGTGGCTGCCCGCCACCATGGGCATGGACCCGGCGTCCGCGCTTTGCGATCCTTTTTACTCTGCCCTCGCGCGGCTCGATCTGCCGTTGATCACGCACGCGGGGCAGGAACGCGCGCTGCCCGGCGTGGATGCGCAGGAGCTGGGCAATCCGTTGCGCCTGCGGCGTGCGCTCGATCACGGCGTGCGCGTAGTGGTGGCGCACTGCGCATCCATGGGGCAGAACCGCGATAGCGACCGCGGCGCGTACGGCCCGGTGGTGGACAACTTCGCGCTGTTTGCGCGCCTGATGGAAGAGCCGCGCTACGCGGGGCGGCTCTACGGCGATATCTCGGCCATGACGCAGACGGCGCGCGCCGGCGCGGCACTTGCGCAGGTGATAGAGCGCGAGGACTGGCATCCGCGTTTGCTCAATGGCTCGGACTATCCGCTGCCGGGCGTGTTTCCGCTGTACTCGGTTGAGTACCTGGTGGAGCTGGGCTACATCGAAAAAAGCGCGGCGCCGCTGTTCAGGGGGCTGCGCGAGCACAATGCGCTGCTGTTCGACTTCGTGCTCAAGCGCAGCCTGCGCTCAGGCGGCAAGCGCCTGGCCGCAGGGGTATTCGAGACGCGCGCCTTTTTCGACAGGCAGGCGGCCGTGCCCGCCTAGGCAAAGGGTCGCGCAGGCGCGCCTGGGGGCGACCTTCCTACTTGCGCGATGGATAGCTCGCGCCCATGCCCGCGCGCACGTCCGCCTGGATGCCGTACTGCGGAATGGGGTATCGGAGGCCGTTCGCCGACAGCGCCTGCATACCCGCGATCGCTTTGGGCAAATACCGTGGCGGCAGGGCCAGCAACATCTCGTCGTCGAGTACGCCGCCGTAGCGCCGCTCCGCATAGCAGGGTATGGACAGGCTGGGCTCGCCACTGGCGAGCGCGCGGCCCCAGGAATCGGCGCAAGCCGATTCGCCCACTACGCCCCAGTCGAATTTCTTGTAGCCCGACCATTGCAGGCCGTTGATGAAAATGATCATTTGCCCGGGTGTGGCGTAGATAAGGCAGATGTCCGGCGGATCCAGCCGGCCGCTGGCTAGCGGCGATACCGCCATGGCCTGGTATTTTCCGTGCGGCACTACATCCATCGCATGCTGGTGCGCCGAGGCATCGGCTACGGTGGCGAACCACACCCCGGCCATGTGCTTGCCGGAGCGCCACGCCTCATCCTGCGGGGCGAGGCCGATGACCGCGCCGCATTGCGCGCCCACCAGATCCTCCCGCGTAATCCCGACAGTGAAGCCGAGGCGCGCGGCCTGCGCCACTATCTGGTCGGTGGTGTGGATGGCGCTGGGGCGGCGCAGCTTCGGAATGGCCTGCAGGTCCTCGACACGCTCGAACAGTTTCATGCCGATGGGCGTGGTCTTCAGGCGCAGCAGCCGGTTCAGTTCATCGACGAGGCCGGGCCAGTCATAGCGTTCCTGCGCTGCGGCAGGCGTAGTTGCGTTCGGCACTGGCGTTTCTCCTTCGCGGTCGGTCAAGTCGGGACTATCGTTATGTTAAACTCGACGCAGCAAATCCGCGAGCGAAAACGATGTCCGGCAACACTCTGGGAAAACTGTTCTGCGTCACCTCGTTTGGCGAATCGCACGGCCCCGCCTACGGTTGCGTGGTGGACGGTTGCCCGCCGGGACTGGAGCTTTCCGAAGCGGACATACAGCAGGAGCTCGACCGCAGGAAGCCCGGCACGTCGCGCCATGTGACGCAGCGACGCGAGGCAGACCGCGTGGAAATCCTCTCCGGCGTATTCGAGGGACGGACCACCGGCACCGCCATCGGTATGCTGGTGCGCAACGAAGACCAGAAAAGCAAGGATTACGGCAACATCGCCGAGAGCTTCCGCCCCGGGCACGCCGACTACACCTATTGGCAGAAATACGGCATACGCGATTATCGCGGCGGCGGGCGGGCCTCGGCGCGCGAGACCCTGGTGCGGGTTGCAGCGGGCGCCATCGCGAAGAAGTGGCTCAGGGAAAAGTACGGCATCACGGTGCGCGGCTATCTGTCGCAGCTGGGGTCGAACGTCATCGAGTTCAAGGACTGGGGCGCGGTCGGGCAGAATCCGTTTTTCGTGCCCGACATGGCGGCGGTGCCGGCGCTCGAGGCGTACATGGACGCGCTGCGCAAGTCCGGTGATTCCTGCGGCGCGAAAGTAACCGTGATCGCCGCAGGCGTACCCGTGGGCTGGGGCGAGCCGGTGTACGACCGGCTCGACGCCGATATCGCCTACGCCATGATGGGCATCAATGCGGTGAAAGGCGTGGAAATCGGCGCGGGTTTCGCCGCGGTCGAGCAAAAAGGCAGCGAACATTCCGACGAAATTACGCCGGACGGTTTTCTGAGCAACCACGCTGGCGGCGTCCTCGGCGGCATTTCCACCGGACAGGACCTGTTGGTGAATCTGGCGATCAAACCCACTTCGAGCATTCGTCTTGCGCGCCGTTCGATCAACAAGAAGGGGGAAGCGGTAACGGTGGAGACCCACGGCCGCCATGATCCCTGCGTCGGTATACGCGCCACCCCGATTGCGGAAGCGATGCTGGCGCTGGTGCTCGCTGATCATGCGCTCAGGCAGCGCGCGCAGAATGCCGACGTAAGCACGTCGACGCCGAAAATCGCCGCGCGCGTACCCGCGTCCGGAGTAGCGGCGAAGTATGCGGCGAAGTCAGTAGACGATCCGGACGCCGAAGAAGCATAGGCGCTGTTGACATTCCGCGCAGGAGTGAGTCCGGTCGCGGGCAAAAAAAAGGCCCCCGACCAGCAGGGGCCTGAACATCAGATGCGAGCAAATCGCAGCGCATCCGTGGATGCGCCACCCGATCCGAAGTCCGGGTTCCAATCAGGCAGGGGGAGGAGATCCCGACCGATTCGAACCCGCGCCGGCCCGTAACGGCGGATAAATCCCGGAGCTCGCTCCTGGGCCGGTTACAGCGGATTCAACAATATATTCCCTCGTGCCATGCGGCGCTTTATGCGACGCCCTCGATGCGAGCATCGCCTCGCCGGCGCTTTCCTTGGCTATCGTCGATCCTGGCCGGTACACCAGGAGACTCGGCTCAGGGCTAGTTCTACTGCGTCGCGGTTGTCGTAGTTGTCGGCGGCAGTGCCGGACTGTCCTCATTGGACGAGGCAGCAACGGCCACTGCGACGACCGCCACGGCAGCGGCAATCATGCCGCCCGTGATCGCACCGGTCGCAGCGCCAGTCGCACCGCCGGCACCGGCGCCCTGTCCCAATGCAATGCCTGCAAGGAACATCGATGCAATCAGAGCTACGAGCATTTTTTTCATTTTTTACCCCCGTTCACCATCGAAACTGGCCAGTCGCCGGCTGTCCTTGCCGCGACATTCATATGCTCAATATAGTAGGCGCTTTAGGAGAGTACAAGAATAGTCCAAACGGACTGGATCGAAAGGTCCGGGCACGATCCTGCCGCCGCCGGCCAAGCGCGTGCGCGAGTTGCAATGAGGGTTGCGATATAAGCTATCCTCGGCGATTGCGCGCCTATTCCTGGTACCTACTTTTTTATCCATAAACCGTTGCCGATGTCCGTACCGTACTGGCGCCTGTCCGCCTTCTATTTCGCCTACTTCGCCTACGTAGGTGCCGCTGCGCCGTATTTCAGCCTGTATCTGGCCTCGCTGGGGCTGGCGGCTGCGCAGATCGGCGTATTGCTCTCGCTCGGCTCGCTGATGCGCGTGATCGCACCGAACTTCTGGGGCTGGGTCGCCGACCGCACCGCGCGGCGCGCGCGCATCATCGCCATCACGCTGGCGCTGGGCGGCGCCTGCTTCGCCGGTTTTTTCTTTGTCCACTCGTTCTGGGGGCTGTTCGCCTTGCTGCTTGTGACCGGCTTTTTCACCAGCGCCTCGATGCCGCTCACCGAGTCGCTGACAATGTCGCATTTGCGCCCGGCGGTCAGCCGCTACGGATCCATCCGCTTGTGGGGATCGGTGGGTTTTATCATCACGGTGACGCTGGTCGGCTATGCACTCGATGTGCTGCCGGTTGCGAGCCTGCTGTGGATGGTGCTGGCGACCTACGCGCTGAGCTGGGTGTGCGCGCTGGCGGTACCGGATGCGCCCGGCGGCAGCGGCCATGCCGAGCCCGAACCGGTGTGGAATATCCTGCGGCGGCCCGAGGTGGCGGCGCTGCTCGGTGCATGTTTTCTGATGAGCCTGGCGCATGGACCGCAGTATGCCTTTTTCTCGATTTACCTAGTCGACCACGGCTACAGCAAGGCGGCGGTAGGCTGGATGTGGACCATAGGCGTGGTGGCTGAAATTGGCGTGTTCCTGCTGATGCCGGCGCTGATGCGGCGCTATTCGCTATCGGCCATCCTGCTCGTTTGTTTCGCGGCGGCGGCGGTACGCTTTTTGATGATCGGCTGGGGCGTGGACTCCACTCCGGTGCTGTTCGCGGCGCAGTTGTTGCACGGACTGAGTTTCGGTGCGTACCACGCCACTGCGGTCACGGCGATACACCGCTGGTTTCAGGGAGCGAATCAGGTGCGCGGGCAGGCGATTTATCTGTCGGTGTCTTTCGGCGCGGGCGGCGTGCTCGGCAGCGCGCTTTCCGGCCTGGGTTGGGACAGCATAGGTCCCGCGTGGACATTCAGCAGCGCAGCGTTCGCCGCCGTGGCCGGCTTTGCCCTGCTGCAATGGAAAGTGCGCCCTGCGCGTATCTGAAACGCGCCCACGCCGCCGGCCCCCCTTGGCCTTGCGTTTGAGTCCGATTGTTCGCTTCAAACCCCTGTTTTCTGTGGCATAATTCGACGCTGTTCAACCAGGTTTGAGACCATGCCGCAGACCCTTTACGACAAGCTTTGGGATAGCCACGTGGTGCACGTCGAAGATGACGGCACGGCGCTGCTCTATATCGACCGACATCTGGTGCACGAAGTCACCAGCCCGCAGGCCTACGAGGGGCTGCGCCTGGCCGGGCGCAAGCCCTGGCGCGTCGATTCCATCGTCGCCACGGCCGATCACAATACGCCCACCACCGACTGGAACGAGGGCATCAAGGACCCGATATCGCGTTTGCAGGTGGAAACCCTGGACGCAAACATGCGCGAATACGGAGCCAAGGCGTATTTTCCCTTTCTCGATAAGCGCCAGGGCATAGTGCACGTGATCGGCCCGGAGCAGGGCGCGACCCTGCCCGGCATGACGGTGGTATGCGGCGATTCGCATACCAGCACCCACGGCGCATTTGCGTGTCTTGCGCACGGCATCGGCACTTCGGAAGTCGAACACGTGATGGCGACCCAGTGTCTGGTGCAGCAAAAGATGCAGAACATGCTGGTCACGGTGGATGGCCCGCTCGCGCGCGGCGTGACCGCAAAGGACGTCGCGCTTGCCGTCATCGGCAAAATCGGCACCGCGGGAGGTTCGCGCTCCGCCGTCGAGTTTGCCGGCAGCAGCATCCGCGCCTTGAGCATGGAAGGGCGCATGACTTTGTGCAATATGGCGATAGAGGCGGGCGCGCGCGCCGGCATGGTGGCGGTCGACGACACCACGATCGCCTATCTCAAGGGCAGGCCGTTCGCCCCGACGGGCGAAAACTGGAACAGCGCCGTGGCCTATTGGCGCACGCTGGTTTCGGACCCGGGCGCCAAATTCGATCGCGTGGTGAATCTGGACGCGCGCGACATCCGGCCGCAGGTTACCTGGGGCACTTCGCCCGAAATGGTGGTGGCCGTGGACGCACGCGTACCCGACCCGGACAAGGAGAAGGATCCCACCCGCCGCGAGGGCATGGAACGCGCGCTGA